>DRKE01000064.1 GCA_011051925.1 Deltaproteobacteria bacterium | reverse complement strand
CCTTCGTGATCCGCTTCGACGATCGCAGTCGCGTCAAAGAGATCGCCCGCTGACCGGCCCGCGGATCAGTTCGAGCCAGCGATCGGCGACCTCGATCCGTCGAACGAGTTCGGCCACGGTCGCTTCGGTGATCCGGCGGATCCCCACCCGGCGATTCAATTCCGCATTGATTTCGGCATGTCGTCGCCCGGTTCGGTGGACGAGTTCCCGGACCCGTGCGCTGTTCCGTTCCCGGAGCCGTCGCTTCCGCGTGCGGGGAGTGGGCGTCCCAACGGGATCCGGTTCGGGCGTGGGAACGTCGACGCCATCGGCCTCGAGTTCGAAGCTGGACCCGGATTCCGCCATTCCCGGGGACTTTGCCCCCTCTGCGACCAGTCCGGGAATCGCCTCGCCGGGGTGGGTGCCTGCCGCGATGTCATTCTCGACGGACGGGGAATCGCCGATGGGCCCCTCCGGTGCCAGCGGCCTTCCGTCGACGTCGAGGGGAACCGCCGAGATGGCGGCGAAGAGGGAGAGCTGGTCTTCACGTTCCCGTGTCTCGGGATCCCGGTCCTCCCGGTCTGGATCGGACTCGTCGTCCTCTCCTCTCCGATCGGATCGGCGCAGGCTATGTCGCCTCTGCTCGGCGATACCCCAGGCGAAGTTCCGCAGTCTCGGATCGTCGGGAATGAACATGTAGGCCCTCTGTCGACGGGCATCACCCGAGACCCGGACGAGGCGACCGACCGCCTGTCGGAAGAAGAGATCCGTCGCGGTACTCGTCGCATAGACGCCCACCCGAAGGCGTGGAATGTCGACGCCCTCGGAGACCATCCGGACGGCGACGATCCAGGTCGCCTCGGAGCGGGTGAAGCCGGCGATCTTGCGGGAAGCGGCTGGATCGTCCGACGTCGCGACCACTGCCTGCACGCCGACCTCGCGTTTCAGGATGCGCGCGATACCGCGCGCGTGTTCCTGGTCGATGGCGATGACCATGCCCGCGGCTCCCGGATCCTCTCGTCGAAGGTGGAGGAGCTGGTGGTGGGCGCGGACCAGGACCGTGCGAAGCCATTCCCCGTCGACATCGAGCGCCGTACGCAACCGTTGACTGCCGAGCGCGCGCGTGAGGGGATCCTCGAAGCCGGCGCGATGGGTCTGACCGTCCGGTGCCGTCCACTCCATGCGTCCGTTGATCCGGGGAAAATAGACCGGGCGGACGACGCACCCGTCGCGCAGGGCCTCCGCATAGCCGTATTCATAGTCTGCTTGTGCCTCGTCCCGTACATAGCGGACGAAGGGAATCGCACTCCGATCCGACCGGAAGGGCGTCCCCGAAAGGGAAAGCCGCATCGGCGCGATCTCGAAGGCATGCCGGACGCCATCGCCCCAGGAACGCGTTTCGGCCGCGTGGTGGATCTCATCGAGGACGACGAAGGCCTTCGTGACGAGGCGGCGCAGGGCACCCGGCCTCGCGGCGACCTGTTGGTAGGTCACGGCGACGCCATGGACGTCGGAGGGAAGCGCGCCGTCTCCGGCGGACCACTCCGGGTCGAGATGGAGCCCGAATCGCTCCGCAGCGAGCGCCCATTGGAGCTTCAGATGCTGGGTAGGGACGACGACGACGAAACGTTTGATCTCACCGGCGATCAAGGCGCGCAGGATCGCCGCGAGGGCGAACGTGGTCTTTCCCGATCCCGGCGTCGCGACGGTCAGGAAGTCCGGACGCACGCGCGCTTCGAATCTTCCGAGTGCCTCCTTCTGCCAGGCTCGGAGGCGGATGGGCGCGGCCACGACGAAGAACCCTCAATCCCTGTCGAGAGGAGAGAGGGTCTTCCGCTCTCTCCAGCTCTTTCACGGCCATGAGATCCGGCGTGGGGGGGACGCCGTCTCGGATCGGGGCGCGGAAGACTAGACCAATCCGCGGCGTCGCAATAGGGGCGATCGTGAGACCGGATCGGTTTTCGACTAGAGTCGGCGCGATGCCCCGACTGCAACTCTCGGTCCTCAGTCTGCGTTACTCGTCGTGGTCGATTCGTGCCTGGCTCGCACTCGAGGCCGTCGGTGCAGAGTTCAGCGTCGAGACCGCCCGACTCGAAAAGATGGATCGGCAACAACGGGAGGTCCGAAGCGGAAAGGTCACGGCCGACCTCCATGCCGACGAACTCGCGTCGCGCCGTCGGAAGGGAAGCGTGACGGGACTCTTTCCCGTCCTCTGGATCGACGATCGACCCGTACACGAATCGATGGCCATTCTCGAATGGATCGCGGAGGCGTTTCCCGATGCGGGTCTCTGGCCGGAGGACCCGCTGAAACGGGCACAGGCGAGGGGTGTCTGTCTCGAGATGGCGACCGGGTTCCCCCGGATCCGAGGCGAACTCAGCTGCCATGTCTTCGCGCGCGTGCCCGACTACGAGCCGTCGCCCGAAACGCGCGTGGAGATCGGGCGCATCTTCGAGATCTGGCGCGATCTGCTCGAGTGCCATGGTGGTCCCTTTCTCGGCGGCGCCTTCGGAAACCTCGACTGCATGTTTTTTCCCGTCATCACCCGGTTTCGGACCTATGACATCGGCCTGCCCCCCGAACTCGAGGAGTACGCGCTGCGCGTCGAGCTTTCGGACCCCGTTCGAGCCTGGCGCGAAGTCGCCCGTCGCGCCCCGGCCCTTCCGGTCTACGACGAATACATCCGCTCGCTCGATGGGGATCCGGAAGCGGCGTTGGGACACGATCGGCAGGAGGGATGAAGCTTCGCGCGGGGACTTCGCTTTCTCTGCTCACGACTCTTCGAGATGGGCAGAAAGCTCCGGAAAGACCCTGGCGACCTTGCTGATCAGGTAGTCCCCGTAGGTCCCCTCGAAAGCGAGCAGATCCGCGTCGTCCCAACGCGGTCGATTCGCGTTCTCGGGATCGCGATTCGCCACCGACGGCAGGGGTTGGAGGTCCGCTTCGAAGTCGGGATCGAAGAAGAAGGGGAACGACAAGCGCGCCTGGCCGCTCGCGTTGCGGACACGGTGGAGGGTGGAGCGGAACCAACCGCCGGTCAGGCGATCGAGCATGTCGCCGAGATTGCAGACCAGGGCGCCTTCGATGGGGGGCGCATCGATCCAGGTTTCACCGGTCCGGACCTGGAGACCGCCATGCCGGTCCTGGGCGAGGAGCGTGAGGAGCCCGTAGTCCGTGTGCTCTCCGACCCCCCAGCCCCCCTCCGTCGTCGGCGGATAGTGGAAGATCCGGAAGAGCAGTGTGGGAGATGAGGTATAGGTCGCCTCGAAATAGTCGCGGGGCAGATCGAGACTCATCGCGATGCCGGCGAGCAGCGTCTGGGCGATCGTCGCCATCGCGTCCATGTAGGGGAGCACGAGTCCGCGCAGCTCGGGGACCGCGTCCGGCCAGAGATTCGGACCGTGCAGCGGCATGCCGGCGACCACCCGGGGATGGTCGGGCGGAAGCTCGCTGCCGAAATAGAAACCCTCTTTCTGGTCGGCGACGCCCGAGGTCAGCTCGTCCCCGAGCGGGAAATAGCCCCGCCAGGCCCTTCCTCCGAAACGCATGGCCGACTTCATCTTCTCGCTTTCCGGAAGCGCGAAGAAACGACGACTCGCGTTTTCCAGATCGGACGCGAGCAGGGCGTCCATGCCGTGGCCGACGACGTAGAAGAAGCCGAAGGTCCGACAGGCCTTCCGGATCTGGTCGGCCACCTGCCGGTTGGCTGCACGATCCCGGGGCTCGAAGAGCGGGCTCATGTCGATGACGGGCAGCTCCATTCGGCCTCCTTCCCACTCGTCGAGCGCCAGGCGCCGACGAGGCAGGCGATGGCGATCGCGACCGCGAGGAGCTGGAGCGTCGCGGCGATCGACTCGCAATATTCTAGGAGACCCCATCGCGCGAGCAGCCAGTTCCAGTCATGGATGTGGCCCCCCACGAGGGGCAGGCTCTGGGCCCGGGCATCGCCGAGATAGCGTGCGGTATTCATCAGGCTTTCCGCGAGCCAGATGCCCATGATCCAGGCCTCGAAGAAACGGCGGGTCTGGAGGAAATGCAGGGCGCAGGCGACGGGAAAGAAGAGCTGGCCGAGCGTGCCGCCCAGGAAATGGAAGGTCCGCCCGAGCAGGCCGAAGAAGAGATGCCCCGCTTCATGGAAGAGCAGGTTTGCGCCATCGAGGAAGTGGATGTCGTAGGCGAAGGCCAGCCAGGCGACATAGGGGACGAGCAGTACCACGAGCGTTCGCTTCGCGAGCATGTTCCCCGTTTCGGCCGATCGTCGCATCCTCCGGATGCTGATGGCCCCCGAAGGAATCGAGGAAGCGCGCGGTTGATCGGAATGGGGTGTTTATGCTACAAGAAAAGGGCAGCAATTCCGGCATTCTGGGGTTTTTGGACAATAAAAGTGACCCGAAAACGAGCTTCCGGGTCACTCCCCTTCGTAGACTGCCGTCCCTGGATCGTTCCTTCCTCGAGGATTTACCGTGCGACTGTTCGTTCATACTGCTCTGGCGTTGTTCCTGTTCATGCCTCCGATGGCCGCCTCGGCCACGCAGATCACCCTGACCTACGATACGGGCCACTACGACGATTCGATCGTGGATCCCGGTGGCGAGTTCCACGGCCCCTACGACTGGCTGGAATCCGGCGCGCGGATCGCCGGACTCTGGGCGGTGGATGTGGGGACACCGGGCGGCTTCCTGGGGCAGGGGCATACCCACATGAAGCTCGATTCGGGAAACCCGACCGGGGTTGCCGGCAGCGTCCACAGCTGGACCAATGACCTGCAGGGAATCGAAATCAGCCTGGAGAGCGGCGCGACCTTCAGCCTCGTGTCGATCGATTACGACATTCGGGCACTCGACTCGACGGACCCGCTCCAGCAACGTCTTCCCTGGTCCTATGCGACGAACGACCCCCAGATTCTCGTCGCCGACGCCTTCGATCCGACGCTGCCCGATTTCGAAAGCCAATGGACGGCCTTCGCGGCGAACGATGACGGCAACTGGCGGACACACGATTGGTTCACGATGTCCTTTGCCGGTGCGGGTTTCGACAATCTCACGAGCGTATTGATCTCCCATACCGCCAGCTTCGCCTGGATCGACAACATCGTTCTCGAGGTCGATACGTCGACCAATCCCGTTCCCGAGCCAGGCACGGCCATGCTTCTCGGACTGGGACTGATCGGTCTGACCCTGCGATCCCGGCACCGCTGAGGACGAAAGCGCCGAGGCCGGAAGAAGGGACGTCGGCGCGAAGACCCGTCTCTGGCTCAGGTTCCCTGGGAACCGCCGAAGCCGCGGAAGGGCCTCCATTCGATGAAGATGCGCAATGCGACCGAGGGTTCCCGGGTATCGCGCGCGTCCACGCTTCTCCGGTCCTCGTCGAGAATCGAGATGCGCCTGCCGAGCACGACCGCCGTTTCCCCTCGAACCCGAAGCGTCCGGCCCACGCGCGCTCGAATTCCCATACCGACTTCGCTCTTTTCGATCTCGATCGATCCGGCCCCGAGCCGACCCCCGCGCTCATCGAGCCGATAACGGCGGGAATCGATCCCCCCGAAAAGGCTCAGCTCGAGGCGTGGCGAGATCGCCCATTCGATCCGTCCGCCGGAGGCCCCCACTTCGAGCCAGAGGTCGGGTCGGGGGCGGATCCGCATCCGGAAGACCGGGGAGGCCGCGAGTCGGGCGCGGTCGATGCCCGTTCCCATCCCGACCCCGAGCCGCACGCGCAGCCAGTCCTCGCGCCGGTATTCCAGCGCGATGCTGCCACCGACGGCGAGGGCGGATTTCAGGTCCGCGCCGATCTCGTGTCGTGCGGCCAGGCCTGCACCCAGGGCGAGACCGAATCCGCGACCGAATCCGATGTGACCTCCGACGCGAAGGGCCGAGTCCAGCATGGGATCGAAGGGATCATCCGGTGAGCCCGGGAGATCGACGAAGCGTGTCGAGCCCCGCACGATCGGTGTCAGAACCCGTGTCGAGAAGGAGACGGCGAGTCCCCGCCGCGGATCCGGAAGGGGCAGGGCGCCCTGGATGCTGAGGCCGGTCCAGACCCAGTCGAGGTTCGTGTCGTCATAGCGGGCACCGGTCTCGACCTCCTCCATCGCCCGTAGTCGGATTCCCGCCACGCGATCCTGGAACCCGAGCCAGAGCCCGCGCAGCGTACGGTCCTGTTCGAGGATTTCCTCCTGGGTTTCGCTCGTATCCCCCTGTGCGGGCGGGGAAGCTCCGAAGAGGCCGGCAAGAATCCCCGCGACGACGATCGTGGAAACGATCCGATTCCGGGATTTCACGTGGGCTCTTCGAGGTCCAGGTCGTCGTACGGCGGCCACGTCGCGCAGCGTAGTGGATCCGGGAAAGGGGGGCCGGGGCACCCTTCGCTCGATGCGAGCGCGACCGGGCGTTGCATCCGCTCGTCCGGGACCTATCTATTCCGCGTCGGATTCAATCCCTGGAGGGCCGCATGCCATGAGTGACTCGCTGCACATTGTCTGCCCGCATTGCGCGGCCGTGAACCGGATACCGTCCCAGCGGATGGGCGAGGGGCCTCGATGCGGGAAATGTCATCAGGCCCTCTTCACGGGTCAGCCGGTCGAGCTGGACGCCGCGCGATTCGAGAAGCACATCACCCGCAACGACATTCCCGTCGTCGTCGATTTCTGGGCGCCGTGGTGCGCGCCCTGCCGGGCGATGGCGCCAGAATACGAAAAGGCGGCGGGCGAGCTGGAGCCGGACGTCCGATTGGCGAAGGTCGATACCGAGGCAGAGCAGGCGATCGGAAGTCGATTCGGCATCCGCAGCATCCCGACGCTGGCGATCTTTCGCGGCGGGAGCGAGATCGCCCGGCAGGCGGGCGCCATGCCTTCGGCGGACATCATCCGTTGGGTGAAAAGCCAGGTCTGAGCCGGCAACTCCGCCAACGGGGCTGCACGGACGGAAGTCCGGTCCCCTTTCGGGTCATTCCTCGAGATTGCCCATCAGCGCCATCAGGTCGGCCAGGCGGCTCGCATAACCCCACTCGTTGTCGTACCAGGTCAGGATCTTGGCCGTGTGGTCCCCGATCATGTCCGTCGAGAGCGCGTCGACAATGGACGACTCCGGCTGACCGATGATGTCCGTCGAAACGATCTCGTCCTCCGTGTAGGCGAGGATGTGCTTCAGGGCGCCCTCACTGGCCGCCTCGAAGGCTTCGTTGATCCCTTCGCGGCTCGCCTTCTTCTCGAGATTGACGACGAGGTCGACCAGGCTTCCATCGGGCACGGGAACCCGGACGGCCATGCCTGTCAGGCGGCCCTTCAGCTCGGGCAGGACGAGCCCCACGGCCTGGGCAGCGCCGGTCGTCGTGGGAACGATGTTGTTCGGCGCGGCGCGTGCGCGTCGGAATTTCTTGTGGGGCAGGTCGAGCAGGCGTTGGCCGTTCGTGTAGGCATGGATGGTCGTCATCATGCCGTCGCGGATCCCGAAATGATCGTGCAGCACTTTCGCGGCGGGAGCGAGCGCATTCGTCGTGCATGAAGCATTCGAGACGATGCGATGTTCGGGGCGCAGCTGATCATGGTTGACGCCGATCACGATCGTGGCATCGACCTCGTCCTGGGCCGGCGCCGAGATCACGACCTTCCGGGCGCCGCCGACGAGATGCAGGCCGGCCTTCTCGCGGGTGCGGAAGGCGCCCGTCGATTCGATCACGATATCGACGTCCTTGTCGCCCCATTGGATCTTGTTCGGGTCATGCTCTCGCGTGACCCGGATCCTCTGGCCGTCCACGTAGAACTCGCCGAGGTCCCCGGGCTCGAGGTTCCCGTCGAAGCGTCCGTGGACCGAGTCGTATCGCAACAGGTATTCGAGGGTCGGATCGTCGGTCAGGTCGTTGACCCAGACGACCTCGAATTCCTCGCGACGCCCGTAGAGGATCCGGAAGAGCAGACGGCCGATCCGTCCGAATCCGTTGATGCCGACCTTGAGTTTCCGATGGGAACGGATGGCGGTACCGATGCGCATGGCGGGCCCTCCTCGAGCAGCGCAATGTAGACACGGCGGGACGGGCTTCAAGGCCGGGGTTTTCAAGATGGTCACGCCCGGGCCCGGAGGATACCATCGTCAGGGTCCCGATCCGGAGCATGACCGGGGGAGGCGATCGTGATGTCACCCGCAATCGGCTTTGCCCTCAGCTGTGCGGCGGCGGCCCTCGTCTACGGCCTGGTTTCGATCCGGTGGATACTCACCCGACCCGCCGGTGATGCCCGGATGCAGGAGATTG
>DRKE01000063.1 GCA_011051925.1 Deltaproteobacteria bacterium | reverse complement strand
GATCCTCGGCGTCACGATCGTGGCGGATGGCGAGACGAAGATCACGGACGAGCGGGACGGCGACGAGGACTTCATGTTCTCCGAGATCCAACCGGGCGATTTTCTCGACATCGAGGGGATCGGGACCGGCCCGTCGACGGTTCGGGCCCTCGACATCAAGCGCAAGGTCGACGGGAACGACGTCGAACTCGAAGGGCTGGTCAGCGCCCTCGACACGGTGATTCCGACTCTTTCGGTCCTCGGGCAGTCGATTCCACTGAACCCCACGACCGCGTACTTCGATGATCTCGGCCAACCCCGTACGGAGGAGCAATTCTTCCGCAACCCCGGGGACGTGATGACAGGCGACATCGTTCGCGTCCGGGACATGGCGGCCGCCGACCTCGCGATTCTCGCCGAGGCGGATCGGGTCGATCTCGAGGGCGATTGAAGAGCAGGAGCGGCCCTCCTCGCAGTTCCTGCGGCCGGGTTGCGCCCCGAGCCGCCACGGATCCTGCGGGCCGGTCCGGATCGGGTGATCCGCACCGCGCGATCGCGGCCTGCCGATCGCGTCGCCACCCGGTAGACTCAGCCGTGACGGGTCGGCGGCGTGGAGCGCCCGCCCGTGAGCCATCGAAGGTCGCGCCCCGCCCCATGCCGAGCGACCTTCGAGATTCGACCCTGAACACGATGTCCTGAATCCCCTGGAGAACTGAAAAATGAAGATGACGACAGAAGAGGCTTTCGTGAAGGTCCTGCAGATGCATGGCATCGAACACGCCTTCGGCATCATCGGATCCGCCTTCATGCCGATTTCGGATCTCTTTCCGAGAGCCGGCATCACCTTCTGGGACGTCGCCCACGAGACGAATGGCGGTTATATCTGCGACGGCTACACGCGGGCGAGCGGGAAGATGGGCATGGCGATCGCCCAGAACGGCCCGGGCATCACCGGATTCGTGACCGCAATGAAGACGGCCTACTGGAACCACACGCCGATGCTCCTCGTGACGCCCCAGGCCGCCAACAAGACGATCGGCCAGGGCGGTTTCCAGGAAGTCGAACAGATGGCCCTCTTCCGGGACATGGTCTGCTACCAGGAGGAGGTCCGCGATCCCTCACGCGTCGCCGAAGTGCTGAACCGCGTCATCCTCAAGGCCTGGCGCGGCTCCGCACCCGCGCAGATCAACATTCCGCGTGATTTCTGGACCCAGGTGATCGACATCGAGTTGCCTCAGATCGTCCATTTCGAGCGCCCCGCCGGCGGCAGACGCGCGATCCGCGACGCGGCACGGCTCCTCTCGGAGGCTCGCTTCCCCGTCATCCTGAACGGCGCGGGCGTCATCCTCAGCGACGGCATTCCCGCCTCCCAGGCGCTCGCCGAACGGCTGAGCGCCCCGGTCTGCTGCAACTACCAACACAATGACGCCTTCCCCGGCAGCCATCCCCTCGCGTGCGGGCCCCTCGGCTACAACGGATCGAAAGCGGCGATGGAGCTGATCGCCCGGGCGGACGTCGTGCTGGCTCTGGGCACGCGCCTGAATCCCTTCTCGACGCTGCCGGGCTACGGCATCGACTATTGGCCGAGCGAAGCGAAGATCATCCAAGTCGACATCAACGCCGATCGGATCGGCCTCACCAAGAAGATCGAAGTCGGAATCGAGGGCGATGCCAGGCTGGTCGCCGAACAGATCCTCGCCCAGCTTTCGAGCGATGCCGGGGACGTCGGGCGCGAGGAACGCGAGGAACTCATTCGATCGACGAAGGCGGATTGGCAGGCCACGCTGGCGAAGATGGACCACGAAGAGGACGACCCGGGGACGACCTGGAACGCGCGTGCACGGGAGCGGGATGCAGATCGGATGTCGCCGAGGCAGGCCTGGCGGGCCATCATGGAAGCGCTCCCCGAGGACGCGATCATCTCCTCGGACATCGGAAACAATTGCGCGATCGGAAACGCCTATCCCACCTTCGAGTCCGGCCGGAAATATCTCGCCCCGGGACTCTTCGGCCCCTGTGGATACGGCTTCCCGGCGATCATCGGCGCGAAAGTCGGTTGTCCGGACGTTCCCGTCGTGGGATTCGCGGGTGATGGCGCCTTCGGCATCTCGATGAGCGAGATGAGTTCGGTCGGGCGCGAGAACTGGCCGGCGATCACGATGGTCATCTTCCGCAACTATCAATGGGGCGCGGAGAAGCGCAACACGACCCTCTGGTACGACGACAATTTCGTCGGAACCGAACTCGACCCCCAGGTGAGCTATGCGCGGGTCGCCGAAGGCTGTGGCCTCACGGGCGTCACGGTCCAGACCGCGCCCGATCTGACCGAGGCCCTCCGGATCGCCTGCAAGGCGCAGGCGAGCGGCGTCACGACGTTCATCGAGGTGCTGCTCAACCAGGAGCTCGGCGAGCCCTTCCGGCGGGACGCGATGAAGAAGCCGACCGTCGTCGCGGGGATCGATCCCGCCGACATGAGGCCCCAGGGCGGGTGAGGACCGCGACCGCCGACCCGGCCGCGCGTCGCGGGACGGCGGATCCGTCCGGGCGGCCGCGGCAGGCGTTCCCGCGTCGGGCCTCGCCCGCGGCCCCGGGCCCCGGCCCCGGCCCCGCCCGGATTCTCGGCAGGCGCCCGTGAGCCCCCGACAAGGGCGATCAGGGGGCTCAAGTCCAGATCGATAGTGCCGATCAACACTATTGATGCTAGACATGACACTACCATGGCCTATTTCGTGAATCGTCCCGGCGGCCGGATCGAGATCCGGGAGAGTCGCTCGACCGAACGGGGTCCCCGCTCCCGTCAGCTCGCCCGCTTTTCGGGCGCACTGACGCCAGCCATCCTGGCCCGTGCCGCCCGTCGGGCAACGCGGCCCTTGGATGCGGCGGCCCTCGTTCGGCGGGCCCGGGTGCTGGGGATCCCGGTCGACGTGCAGCCGGTGGAGACCGAGGCGCGAGCGCTTCTCGCACGGCTTCGGCGCGACGACCCGATCGACCCCGTCATGGCGGAGCTGCTCCGTCGCGCCCTCGACCCGGTTGCGAAGGCGCCCGTTCCCGAACCCCTCGCCGAGGTCAGCGAATGGATCGGAGCGACGCCATCCGAACGCGGTGCGGCGCTGCGGGAACTGCTCGACCTCTTCGGCCGGATCGTCGAGTCCAGACCTTCGCGAAGGTCCCGGCCCCGACAGGTCTTTCCCCGATTCTCCTCGGCCGGGACGGCCATGGCCTCTTGACCCGGACGCCGCCGGGGAAGGCGACGGGGCCGTCACTCGCCGAGAAGGTCCTCCTGATCGAAGCGGCCCTGCTGAGCGCCCGGATCCCCCATGCGTTCGGTGGCGCGATCGCCCTCGCCTACTACGCGACGCCCCGGGCCACGATCGACATCGACGTCAACGTCTTCGTCGGGCCCGACCGTGCAGACGACGTGCTCGCGGTCCTCGTTCGACTCGGAGCCGAAGAGCCGACGAGGACGGAATCCACCCGACTCCACCGGGAGGGTCAGGCCCGTATCCGATGGAACGCCACGCCGATCGACCTCTTCTTTTCCTACGACGCCTTTCACGACGCATGCATGACCCGACGTCGCGCCTACCCCTTCGGCGAGGGCGAAACGATCCAGGTTCTCGCGCCGGAGGATCTGGTCGTCTTCAAGGCCGTCTTCGATCGCGAAAAGGACTGGCGCGACATCCGCGAAGTCGCATTCGCCATGGCGGATGAGCTCGATCGCGACCTGATCCTCGATTGGCTCGGCCGGATCGTCGGACGAGAGGACGAGCGCTACCGGAAATGCACCGAGATCCTGCGAAGCCAGACGTGAACCGCCAGAGGAACGATCCCGGGCCAGTCGATGCGTCGGATGACGAGCAGGGCTGACCCGATCGGCACGTCCTCGCGCACGGTCCGCGGCGTTGGCCGACCTTGGCCGGATCATCGATACTCCTGCCGAATCCCACTGCTCCGCGCCGAAGAAGGACCCGTGCGTTCCGACGAGAGGGTTCTGGTCGGGATGCGCGTCGGGCATCGACCGGGTGCGGCTGGAATGCGGATGAAGCGGAGTTTCCCGAAGGCATCGCGCCTGTTCCGGAGAGTCGAGCCATGAGCCTTTTCGATGTCGTCCCCGTCAGCGTCCCCGACTACCGCAGGCGAGCCCGACGACGCCTGCCGCGATTCCTGTTCGACTATGTCGACGGCGGCGCGAACGACGAGACCACGATGGCCGCCAACGTCTCTGATTTCGATCGTCTCTGCCTGAAGCAGTTCGTGATGCGGGACGTGTCGGAGCTCGATACGGGTCGGACCCTGCTCGGTCAGGCCTCGTCGATGCCCGTGGCACTCGCGCCCGTGGGCATGGCGGGCATGATGGCGAGACGCGGCGAGGTCCAGGGAGCGAAGGCGGCGCTTCGGGCGGGCATCCCCTTCTCGGCCTCGACCGTCGGCATCTGCCCGGTCGAGGAGATCCAGGCCGCAACGAAGAGTCCCTTCTGGTTCCAGCTCTACATGCTGAGAGACCGGGACTTCGTGCTTTCTCTTCTCGATCGCGCCCGCAAGGCCGGCTGCGAGACGCTCGTCTTCACGATCGATCTGCCGATCGCAGGCATGCGTCTACGCGATTTCCGTAATGGCATGCTGGGCGGCGGAACGCTCGGTCGGATCTCGCAGGCGCTCCAGCTCGCTTCGAGCCCCCTGTGGCTCTATGACGTCGGATTGAAGGGGCGACCACACAGTTTCGGAAATCTACGCGAGAAGGTCGCGGAGGCCGAGAACCTCGAAGCCTACAAGGCCTTCGTGGACTCCCAATTCGATCCGACCGTCACCTGGAAGGACATCGCCTGGCTGCGTGAGCATTGGGGCGGAAAGATCCTGCTCAAGGGAATCATGGAGGTCGAGGACGCGCGGGCGGCGGCAGACGTCGGCGTCGAAGGGCTCGTCGTCTCGAACCATGGCGGACGCCAGCTCGACGGGATCGCGTCGAGCCTCCGGAAGCTTCCGGGCATCGCCGACGCCGTGGGGGATCGGGTCGAAGTCTTCATGGACGGCGGCATCCGCAGCGGAATCGATGTCGTGAAGGCGATCGCGCTGGGTGCCCGGGGCGTCCTGATCGGCCGGCCCTGGATCTGGGCCGTCGCGGCCCGGGGCGAAGACGGGGTCGTGAGCCTGCTCGATGTCTTCCAGAAGGAGATCGCGACGGCGATGGCCCTGATGGGAGTGACGCGGGTCGGAGACGTGACCCGCGATCTCCTCGAATCCTGCGAGTGGTCGATCGGATAGACCTCGGAAGCAGGAACCCGTCCCGTATTCCGCCCGGAAAGAGCCCCGGCGGGCGAGTCAACCGGCTTCGGCCGGTTCCGCGATCGCTCCCACGCGCGAACCACCATCGATCGCCTTCCCGATCTCGATCCGACTGACCGAGCGCGCTTTCTCCCACTCGCTGCTCAGGTTCCGCTGGAAGTGGGGCGGCCGGTCCTCGAGGATGTCGGTCGCGAGCCAGAGGCGCTTCAGATGTCGGACGAGACCCGCCGCGCGATCGTCTTCATAGGCCGTCCGTGCGTGCAGGACGTGATAGTTGTTGATGAACTGGATGTCGCCCGGCAGCAGTTCCATGAAGACGTTGTAGTCGGGATCCTGCGTCATCTCATCAATCCGGCGCATCGCGCGTTCGGCGAGCTCCGGGATCCTCGGCGCGTCTTCGAAGCGCTGGGACGCCAGGATATAGGGCCGGATGTAGCGAACGAAGAGGCGGCCCTTCCAGTTCGTGAAGACGGGCATCTCGTACCAGCGCCGCGCGCCCTTCGGCTCGGCGCCCCGGAAGTCGTAGGGCATCGGCTCGTAGAGGGCTGCGGCCAGCTCGGGACTTTCGCGGACCAGATCGTTGTGGATCGCGAGTGCGTTCGCGACCGTCGACAGCCCCCCGGATCTCGGCCGTTGCAGACATAACAGCCCGACGAGATCGGAGCCGTCCGAATGGTAGGGCAGCGCCACGGCGCCGATTTCGTTTCCGCGGGATTCGGGCGAGGCGGGATCCACTCCCTGATCCGTCACGTCGCCCAGCACGTGTCCGTATTGATTCTGCGGCCAGGGGTCGCCGAGATGCATCCCGATCCCCCAGTAGATCATCTCCATCTCTTCCCGGCTGTAGCGTCCCCGATCGATTCCCCGGAGCCGCACGAAACCACGGCCGTTGATGAGCTCGTCCTCGATCTTCTCGAGTCGCGGACGCAGGGTCGGAAGCGGGAAATCGCCCCGGGAGATCTCCAACACGTCCCGACTCTTCGCGAGGGCATGACGCAGCGCCCCATCGATCTCTTCCAGTTCGGCAGGCCCGAAGACCTCGGTCCAGACCGATTCGTCGGCGACGTCCGCGGCTCTCCACTCGGCAGCGGTCTCCAGGACCTCTACGTGGGTCCCTGTCTGGGATCCTGCAACGGGGTCGTCCATGGGGGCCTCCGAACGGGCAGATCAGGGTATGATAGGTGGATCGGTCTCGCGAGGCTCCCGGGCTTTCGGATCGGGCCATCGGACCCGACCCTCGAAGGGTCATCGAAGAAGGAGTTCCCCATGCTCGACCTCAAGATCCTCGGTGGAACGATCCTCGATGGGACCGGTGCGGCGCGCTTCGAGGGCGATCTCGGCATTCGAGACGGGCGGATCGTGGAAGAGAGCGAGCTCTCCGAGCCGGCCATTCGCGAGATCGATGCCCGGGGCCTGCTCGTGACGCCCGGCTGGGTCGATGTCCATACCCACTACGACGGTCAGGTCACCTGGGATCCCTATCTCACGCCGTCGATCTGGCATGGCGTGACGACGGTCGTCATGGGCAACTGCGGTGTCGGCTTCGCACCCGCTGTGCCCGACGAACACGATTGGTTGATCAGCCTGATGGAAGGCGTGGAGGACATTCCCGGCACGGCCCTCGCCGAGGGGATCGATTGGCAATGGGAGAGCTTCCCCGAGTATCTCGACGCGATCGATCGCGGAAAGATCGCGATCGATGTCCTGGCACAGGTTCCCCACGGCGCGCTGCGGGTCTTCGTGATGGGCAAGCGGGGCGCCGACCACACCGCCCGACCGACGACCACGGAGATCGAGACGATGGGCCGACTGGCGCGTGAAGCGATCGCCGCGGGCGCCGTCGGCTTTTCGAGCTCCCGGACGCGGAACCATCGCACCCGGGATGGCGAGTACACGCCGAGCCTCACGGCCGGCCCCGAGGAGATGCTGGGCATCGCCCGCGCGATCGGCGAAGGCGGTCGCGGCGTCTTCGAGATGGTCGCCGACTTCGCGCATCTCGAAGAGGATTTCGCGCTCCTGCGCGAGATGGTCGAGGTCTCGGGCCGGCCGATGTCGATCTCGGTCGCCCAGAACGACCGCGTTCCCGATCAGTGGCGCCGCCTGCTCGACCTGATCGGTGAGGCTGCCAACGACGGACTGCCCATGACGGCCCAGGTCCCACCACGCGCGATCGGGCTGCTTCTCGGTCTCCAGGCCTCCTTCCACCCCTTCATGACGAGCCCCACCTACAAGGGCCTCGAATCCCTGCCTCTGGCAGAGCGGGTCGTGCGCATGCAGGAACCCGAAACGAAGTCTCGGATCCTGGCCGACGAATGCGCGCCCGGGCTGGCCGAACTGACCTCGCGATTCGATCGGATCTTCGAACTCGGTGACCCGCCGGACTACGAACCTGCCCGCGAAGACAGTCTCGAGGCGCGTGCGCAGGCTCGCGGCCTCGCGCCCGCTGACCTCGCCTACGATCTCCTGTTGAAGGACGAGGGTCGCGCCCTCCTCTACCGGACCTTTCTCAACTACACCGACTACAACCTCGACGTGAGCCGCGACATGCTGCTCGACCCGAATACCGTCCCTGGCCTGGGCGATGCGGGGGCCCATTGCGGCCTCATCTGCGACGGCAGCTTCCCCTCGTTCCTCCTGGGCCACTATGGAAAGGACCGGACCCGGGGCGAACGACTCGACCTCGAATGGCTCGTCAAGCGCCAGACCGCGGATACCGCACGGCTCGTCGGCCTCGACGACCGCGGCATCATCGCCCCGGGCAAGCGCGCCGACCTCAACCTGATCGACTGGCAGGTCTTCGGCCTCCGCCCCCCGGAAATCCTCTTCGACCTGCCCGCAGGCGGAAAGCGCCTCGTCCAGAGAGCCAGCGGCTACCGGATGACCCTCGTCGCGGGTGAACCGGTCTGCGAGGAGGGCAAGGTGACGGGTGCCCTGCCCGGTCGGCTCGTGCGGCACGCGACGGGTTGACCGCAAAGGATCATGCCTGCTGATCGACGTCGTAGCCCTCCCCCACTTCGACATCGAGATTCTCGAGCCAGTCGAGAAAACGGCTGACGTTCTCCCCACGGAAGATCGAGCCGTGCTGGGGACAGATCATCGCGGGCTCGAGCGCGCGCACCCGACGGACCCAGCTGCGAAGCGGACGGTTGGCCGGCATCCAGCGCCGATGGAAGGCTTCCATGTACTTGATGTGGTCGTCGAAATCGTCGACGAAGAGGGGCGCGTTCCGGTCCGGCAACAGGGCCGCGCCGAGGTCGCCCGAAAAGAGGATCTTCGCCCGATCGTCCCAGATCGAGAAGTTTCCCGACGAATGACAGTAGTGCGCCGGAATCGCCTCGACACTCACGTCGTGTCCGATCGGAATCGACATGCCCTCGTCGGGGATCTCTTCCGCTTCGAGGACGGAACCGATCCGGAAATGAGCCACGAAGGATTTCCACATCCAGGACGTGTAGAACCGGGCCTGAGGACAGAGATCGAGCCACATCGAGAGTGACGAGATGATGTCCGGGTCCTGATGGCTTCCGAAGAGGACCTTGATGTCGTCGATGGGAACGAAGCGCATCAGCTCCGAAAGCATGCGCGGAAAGATCTCGATACCGCCGGGATCGATGAGGAGCGTGCCGTCGCTCGTGAGAATGGCGTACTGATTGGTATCGATCACGTCTTCGCGTCGCTCGCGGTCGCGCCCCAGAACGAGCCAGCGATGCGCCCCGTCCTCGAAAATCACTTCGGTATTCATGCGGTGTCGACCTCCAGGATGAGGGCCCGCAACAGGCTCCGGCCCTTCTTTGATGCGTCTTCGAGCATGGCGAGCGTCGCTTCCAGTTCATCGATCGTCGTGTTGATGTCCGAGGAGAGCGTCTCGAAATCCTGTCGCCCGGCCTCGGCACGCGCCGCCTCGATCGCGACGCATTGCGCGAGATAGCGCGCCGTCCGCGCGACGGTCTGGATCGCCTCGAGCTTCCGCCAGGACTCTTCGATCGCGTCCTCGGAATCCCGGAGCAGGCGGCGCATGTCCTGGACGGTCGCCTCGGAAAGATGTCCCACCTGGACCGCGTTCTCGGCCAGATGTCGATCGCTCGCCGCGAGCGTGATCCGCTCCATCAGGGCCTCGATCTCCTCCGGACGTGTGAAGCGGGCGGCCTTCTCCTCGTCGGGATCGAAGTCCTGCTGGGATCGACGCAGCTCGAGAAGGCCCGAGATCAGCAGATAGAAGAGGCGAACGACATTCGAGCCTTCCGCCGTATTCGCAGCCAGCCGCGTACAGATCTCTTCGAGGCCGTCGATCTCCGGCTGGACCCGGACCGGGACCTCCGTCAGATACTCTGCCAGCACGCGAAAGGATCGCCCCTTGCCCGCCGTCAGCTTGGCTGCGCGAACCACGCCGTTGGAGGCCAGCAGTTCCATCTCCGTCGCCGCCTTCTGGAGCTTTCGCGCCGTGTTCCGGATCTCGACGCAGGCGCCGAAGACGCGACACATCTCCGAGTTGTACCGGATGAGATCTTCGAGCAAGGGGATGACTCCGATTCGCATTGGAGCAGATCGGTCCCAGGGGATTGGAACTTGACCGTCCCGATCATGAGGCAGAAGGCAGGACGAGAAGAGATCAGCAAGAGGGGAAATGCCATCGAATCGGGACGAGAATCAATCGGACGGCTGGGGGGACGCCCGCGTCGGTGCATCCGCCATGGAATGTCGGATCAGGATCCGCTCACCCGATTCGAAGAAGGATCGTCGTTGCTCTTCCCGACCAGGCCGGAAACCCGGCCGGATGTTTCTTTGCATCGACCGGCATCAAGCGCTCGAGCACGGCCGGATCCCGCTCCGCATATCGGACGCTGAACGCGAGTTCCGTCGGATCCGTCTATCGGCCCGTCCCGCTTTCGGAGCCGGGCTCGTACCCCTCGACGACGATCGTGTTCGAGGTCGTCGCCTCGTTCCGGATCTTCAGGACGGGTTGATATTCGGGGCTGCTGACGAAGGCCTGCAGCTTGTCCCGATCGGGAAACTCGAGGATCACGATCCGGCTGGGCTTCCAATCGCCGATCGCCATGATCGGCGCCCCGCGGACGAGATAGCGCCCGCCGTATTTCTCGATGATCGGAGGGACCTGCCGCTTGTACTCGGCATATTTCTCCTCGTCGTGGACCTCGACATCGAGAATCGCGTAGACACTCATGATGGCTCCTTTCGCGTTGCGATCACGCCTGATCGGGCTCCTGTTGCGCCCTCTCGGGAAAGACCGGTTTCCCCTCTCGAACCCGGCTCTACATCTTCGGAGGTGGCGCGAAGATTGGGTCCCACCGTGAAAGTCGTCCCAGGAGGGCTCGCACCGCGAAAACCGTGTACGGACGTTCTCGAAAACGCCCTCGAAGCGGCCATCCTTCCAGTCCCGACGACCGGACCCAATCTTCGCGCCACCTCCTACATCTTGCTGTGGATCGCCGGTTCCGGGGTCGGTTCCCGGCTCGACAGCATCTCGAAATCACAACCCTCGTGGGCCTGGCTCACGTTCTGGGAGAACAACAGGCCCCAACCTCTCCTGAAGCGCGGTTCAGGCGCCTTCCAGGAGGCCCGACGTTTCTCGAGTTCGGCGTCCGACACGCAGAGCGTGATCCGTCGACCGGGAATATCCAGCTCGATCTCGTCCCCGTTCTCGACCAGCGCCAACGGCCCGCCGACGAACGACTCCGGGCTCACATGCAGGACGCAGGTCCCGAAGCTCGTTCCGCTCATCCGGGCGTCGGTGATGCGGACCATGTCGGTCACGCCTTCGCGAATCAGCTTGCGCGGAATCGGCAGCATGCCGTTCTCCGCCATGCCGGG
>DRKE01000062.1 GCA_011051925.1 Deltaproteobacteria bacterium | reverse complement strand
TGCATTCCTCGACGCGGTCACACACGAACTGAATACGCCCCTTGCCTCCTTCCGTCTCGGCCTCGAAACCCTGGCGCGACACGAACTCACACCCGCGCAACGCCGGGAGTTCACGAGGCGGATGGGCGAGGATCTCGAGCGCCTGGAGCGGACGGTGACCCAGGTCCTGACGGCCGCGCGTGCGGAGGAGGTCCTGCCTGCGAGCCGCAGAGCGGAGAGTGTGGACCTGGGACGGCTGCTTCGAGCCAACGTCGAGGAATTGCGCTCGCGCCATCGGCTCGACGCCGATTCGGTTCGGATCGAGGGGCCCGATTCGCCGTCGGTGCGGGGGGATCCGGCGGAACTCGGACTGGTCTTCCGCAATCTGCTCGAGAACGCGGTCAAGTATTCCGACCGTCCCGTGCAGATCCGGATCGACGTCGAAGAGACGACCGAGGGTCGGATCCGCGTCATCATCTCGGATCAGGGGATCGGGATCCCGAAGCAGGAACTCCGCCGGATCTTCCGGCGCTTCTATCGGACCGGCCGGGATGTCCAGCGCCAGGTCTCGGGCCTGGGACTCGGGCTCTTCGTCGTCCGGACGCTGCTTCGGAAGAACGGGGGCCAGATCGTGGCGCTCTCGGAGGGAGCTGGAAGGGGCAGCCGGTTCGTCGTGACGTTGCGCCGGGCATGAGCGGAAGGGGGCCGGCCGTACGGAGGCTCCCCGCCACCCGCGGGCACGACGAGACGAGAAGGAGTCGGTCAGAATGACCTCTCGCGTTCAGGAGGGATCCGCCGGTCGGATCCTCGTCGTCGAGGACGAGGCGCACATCGCCGAGGGGATCAGGTTCAACCTCGAACAGGAAGGCTATGAGGTCGAGGTCGTCGGCGATGGCCGGGCCGCGGTCGGGCTGCTCGCGGGATCGGAAACGGATTCTTCGGACCGGGTCGGAGATCGCCCCTTCGATCTCGTCATTCTCGATCTGATGCTGCCCGAGATGAATGGCTTCGAGGTCGCGCGCCGAACCCGTGCTTCGGGAAATTTCGTGGCCATCCTGATGCTGACCGCGAGGGATGACGGATCGGATGTCGTTCGCGGGCTCGAAGAGGGGGCCGACGACTATCTGACCAAGCCCTTCCGGCTCGACGAACTGCTCGCGCGTGTCCGGGTGCTGCTGCGGAGGCGGCGCTGGGACGGGGTCGAGGCGCCGAGCGAGCCCCTGCCCGACGTGACGGTTGGCCGGGCGGTCATCCACTTCGATCGGTTTTCGATCGAGACGCCCGAAGAAACGGTGAACCTCACGACCCGGGAAGTCGGATTGTTGCGTGCGCTCGTGGATCGCGAGGGAGAAACGGTCACACGCGGGGAATTGCTGCAGGAGGTCTGGGGTCTACGCCCCGACACGAAGACGCGTGTGATCGACAGTTTCATCGTTCGTCTGCGTCGCTACCTGGAGCGCGACCCGGCTCACCCCGAACACATCATTTCCGTTCGCGGCCGGGGCTATCGATTCGAACGATGATCCGGTTTATTTCCGGACATTGCTTTCCGAATGCGGATTTTGGCTTGTGGAGGACGGCCGGATCGTGCCACCCTGTCGTCATCATGAGTTCTCTTCGAATGCATGTTCATCCCGTCCTCGGCGAGCCGACGCTCTTGATGGCTTTCGCGGGCTGGAACGATGCGTGTGAATCGGCGACGGCGGCCGTGGGCTTCGTCGACGAATTCCTGCGTGGCGTTCCGCTGGCGGATATCGATCCCGATGAGTACTACGACTTCACGGTCACGCGCCCCGAGGTCGAGTATCTCGCTGGTCGTTCGGGGCCGATCGTGTGGCCTTCGACCGAGTTTCGCTATGGCGTGACGCCCGATGGAGTGGAATTGATCACGGGTCTCGGAATCGAGCCCCACATGCGATGGCGGAGCTATTGCGAGGCGGTGATCGAGCTGGCGGTCGACATGGGCGTTCGCCGCTGTCTCGTGCTCGGTGCCTATCTGGCCGATGTCGTCTATTCGCAGCCGGTGGTGGTGAACGGTTTCTCGAGCGATCCGGAACTGCTCGAGCGCTTCGCGATCGAGCCGACGAGCTATGGCGGCCCGACCGGGATCGTCGGCGTGCTTTCGAACGCGATGGAGGAGGAGGGGATCGAGGTGTTGTCGCTCTGGGCCGGTCTTCCCCACTACATCAGCGCGACGCCCAATCCGCGAGGGACCCTGGCTCTCCTGCGGAAGGTGGCCCAATACCTCGACACGCCCTTCGATCTCGGGAAGCTGAAACAGGACACGCTTCGATTCGAGGAGGAGATCTCCCGGGTCGTGGCATCGGACGGCGAGCTCACGGACTACGTGAAGGAGTTGAAGCGTCGCGAGTTCGCCCAGTAGGGGCGCGTCACGCGGGCGATCACGACCCCGTGGCGAGTTCGATCGATTGGTCGATCAGCATGATCGGGATGTCGTCTTCGATGATGTAGAGGACCTTCCCGTCCTCGCGGACGAGGCCTTCCTCGATGCGTTTTCCGACGACGTCTCCGCCGCGGTTCCGCAGCCGACCGGCGTCGATCTCGCTATTCAGCTTGTCGAGGATCTCGGCCGGAGCGAGCGTGACGGGCTGTCTGGTTTCGGGGCAGGCGAGGATCTCGATCAGTTCGTCGTCGATCGGCATGATTTCCCTTCGAGTCTTTCTCGACGCGCGGCCTCCTTTGGAGGGAGCGGCGTGTCGGGTCGACCGGGGTCGGGTGCGATCGGACCGGGAATCCCGGCCGACCGCCCCGCAGACCGGGTCTTTGGATCGGGCTAGCGGAGCATCGCCGAAGGATAGTCGAGGATCCGGCGTGCGACGATCAACTGGTTGATCTGCTGGGTCCCTTCGTAGATGTCGTTGATCTTGGCATCCCGCATCCATTTCTCGACCAGCAGCTTCTTCGAGTACCCGACCGGGCCGAGGATCTGCACGGCCTTCTGGGTGATCTTCGTGACGGCGAGCCCGGCCTTGGCCTTGGCCATCGAAGCCTCGAGATTGTTGCGCTTGCCGGTATTCATCATCCAGGCCGCTCGCCACGTGAGCAGACGTGCTGCCTGCAACTCGGCTTCCATTTCGATCACGTCGCGTTCGATCGCGGTCAGCTCGCGGGGCGGCGCGTCATAGCGGATCGCGACCCCCTGGTTCTCGAGTTCCTCCTTGAGGAAGTCGAGCGCGGCGCGTCCGACGCCCGTCGCCATCGCGGCGACGATCGGGCGACTCGCGTCGAAGGTCGCCATCGCCCCCTTGAAACCCTTGTCACCGGTTTTCGTCGGGTCCTTCTTGCGGACCTCGGCGCTGCCCAGGAGATTCTCCTTCGGAACGCGGCAATTGTCGAAGCGGAGCGTGGCCGTGTCCGAAGCGCGAATGCCCAGCTTCTTTTCGCAGCCGATCAATTCCATGCCCGGCGTGTTGGCCATCACGACGAAGGACTTGATCCCCCCTCGACCGGCGCTCTTGTCGATCGTCGCCCAGACCACGACGAATCCGCCGTCCGCGGTGGAGGCGCCCTCGCCGGCGGTGCAGAAGATCTTCGTTCCGTTCAGGATCCATTCTTCGGTGTCCGGGTCGAAGTCCGCGGTCGTTTCGATCGCGGCGGCATCGGATCCGGCCTGTGGCTCGGTGATCGCCATGGCGCCCCAGATTGGATGTCCGCCCTCTTCGCGGAACTTCGACATGAAGCGTTGCTTCTGTTCCTTCGTCCCGGCGGAGCTGACGGCGGAGCCGCCCAGGGCGGGGGTCGGCATCCGGAGGTAGAGGCCGGCGTCTCCCCAGCAGAGTTCTTCGGCCTGGAGACAGATCGTGATGAAGCCTTCGGTCAGTTTCTCGGATCTCCCCTTGGTGCCGAATCGACCTTCGTTCCACCAGTAGTCGACCCATTCGACCGGGAGATCGTGCTCGCGGAGATCGTATTTTCGCGAGATCGGTCGCATCTGCTTCAGTGCGATGTCGTGGTAGTGCGCCTGAGCGAGCTTGCTGCCTTCGGAGAGTTCGAAGTCGATGGCCATCGGAGGGGACTCCTCTTGGTTTTCCGGGACGTGCCCGCGGAATTCGTTCGCGGATCCGCCGGGCGATGCATTCGCTTCGTCGCTGCGACCCGCACGGGATCGTTCATCGATCAGACCAGGGCGAGCGCCTCGAAGCTGCTGAACCCCGCGACGTTCCGCAGATGGAGTTCCGGGAGGTAGTCGCGAATATATCCGTGTCCGCCGAAGACCTGGACGGCACCGTCCGCCACCTGAAGGGCGATCCGCGTCACCTGGTCCCAGGCGAGCCGCGCGAGACGGGACGCATCTTCGCCACGGTCGAGCGCCGCCGCCGCTTCCCAGACGAGGAGCCGCGCACCATCGATCTCGATGGCCATGTCGGCGAGTTTGAAGGCGATCGCCTGCCGGGTCGCGATCGGTTGGCCGAAGGTTTCGCGGACCTTCGCGTATTCCCGAGAAACCTCGTAGGCTGCCCGCGCCGTGCCGACGCCGGCAGCGGCGAGTGCGACCCGACCGCGATCGATCAGCCGCCGAAGGTCGTCGTCCCCTGCGTCGAGACGCGAAGAGGCCGGGACGCGAACGCGCTCGAATGCGAGTTCGACGGTCGGGAGTCCGCCGAGCCCCATCAGCAATTCGGGCTCCGCGAGGAGACCTGCCGCGTCGCGGGGAACGACGAAGGCGGCCAGATGGCCGGACGCGGGCGGGCCGGATGACGAGGCGGTCGATGGCCTCTCGTTCGCGATGACGACGAGATGCGTACCCCCGTCGAGCCACGGCACCTGGCATTTCCGTCCCTGGAGTACGAATTCGTCTCCGTCGCGTGTTGCCGTCGTTTCAGGGCGGTAGACGTCGAAATCGAAGCGGGGCTCGACGATGGCGAGGGATCCCGGGACGAAGGCCGAGTCCATCAGTCCGGGCAGGAGCTCGTTCTTCTGGGCGTCGTTGCCGAAGTCGGCGACGGGGAAGCCCAGGAGCGCGGGAGAGAGGATCGAAAGCGCAATGGCGAGGTCACCCCAGGCGAGTTCTTCGGCGATGAGGGCTCCGGTGACCGCTGAACGCGCTCCGCCCCCGCCCTGGGCTTCTGGCAAGGCGTTGGCGACCAGTCCGAGTTCGTGGGCTGCTTCGACCACACCTGCGGGCGGGATTCCGGTCTCGTCCGTCTCGCGTGCGACGGGCCGGATCTCGTTTTCGGCGAACTGGTGGACGGTCTCGATGATGAGGGCCTGCTCCTCGTCCGGTTCGAAATCGATCATGACGATCCCCGATCTCCCGCTTCCTCCGGACGTCCTCTGGTCCGAGCTGTTCGTGCCGATCCTTTTCGGCGCGGTGGCCCGAGCCTATCAGCTCGACGGGCGCGCCGCCCAGGTCGCGGCAAGACCCCCGCCATGACATGAAACGACGAAGAGCGTGCTTGGATCCGGCATGACGGCGGGGCGTTTCGGCCGTGGGGGTTTTGTGGGTCGGGTCAAGGCCCGGCGCTTCGTCCGGTCCATGCCTGCAACCATTCGATGCGCGCTTCCCTTCGTGCTCGAGACGATACTCCCGCGTCGATCGCTTGACGTCGTTTTGGGGCCGGTGTACCCAGACGCGCATCCCGAAGAAGCCCGAATTCCGCTGGGCTGCTTCGCTGGTGGAATTCGAGCAGCAGGATTTCTCCGCCGGTCGTCGGAGCCGATTTCGGCAAGCCGTCGGTCGGTGGGTGTTGGAGTCCATGGAACAGGTGCACTACCGCCTTTGATTGATTCCGATTCCGATCGTGAATCCGAAGGGCCCGGTGCCGTGAACTGAAGAGGCCGCGTCTCGTCTATGTCCGAGGAAGAATCCGAGAGTCTAGAACTCGCGAACATGGGATCCGGAAGGCCGAAGAATCGGCGAGACCGCTTCGAATCGCAGTGGCGCCCGCTTGGTTTCGGGTTCGTCACCGCGGCCGCTGCGGCGGTTCTCGTCTTCGTGTCCGGCTGGCCGCCCGACCCGGATGGGAACGCCGCCAACGCGTCCGGCGGCGATGTCCTGGTCGCGACCAGCGTCTGTGAAGCCCATGCGCTTCGCGCGAAAAAGGAGGAGGATCCGGACCTCCAGATCGAGATTCCAGCGGAATACGACAAGCCCTGGCCTTCGGCCCGGGCCTGCGAATCCGCCGCCGCCGCATGGGATCCGGAAGCGCCGGGGCCGAAACAGCCCATTCCCTTCAGCCACAAACACCATGCGGGCCAGTTCAAGATCGACTGCCTCTATTGCCATGCGGGAACCGATGAATCCCAGGCCGCTGGCGTCCCCCCCGTCGAGGTCTGCATGGGCTGCCATGCCCAGTTTCCCGCCGAATACGACCAGATCGAGGGCATCCGGATCCTGAAGGAACATTGGGAAGAGAAGAAGCCGATCAAGTGGGTCCAGATCCACCGGCTTCCCGAATACGTCCAGTTCCGCCACAACCGCCACATCAAGGCGGGACTCGAGTGCCAGCGATGCCACGGCCCGGTCGAGAAGATGGACAAGCTCTCGCTCGTTCCGGATTCGCACATCGGATATCTCGTTCCCGTAGCGAAACTCGAGATGGGTTGGTGCATCAACTGTCATCGCCAGAACGATCAACAGGCGTCGCAGGACTGCTTGACGTGTCACTACTGAAAACGAGTGGAACCTGACGAGAAGAACGGCCCATGCGGGCGACTGACCCGCCGTCTTCGTGTCCGGGCGGCAGAGTGGGAAAATGGATTGTTTCGCGGGCCAGCGGGAACGCGGACCCGATCAGGCGAAAGTCTGATCAACTGAAAACAGGGAAATTGCATGTCCGAGCTCGATCGTCGTGACTTCCTGAAAATCGTGGGCCTCTCCGCCGGTGCTGCTGCCACGGCGGGCTGCGGGGATCCCGCCAGCAAGCTGATTCCGTACGTGATCCAGCCCGAGGAGATCACGCCCGGAGTCGCGGTCCACTATGCGTCGACCTGCCAGGAATGTCCGGCCGCATGTGGTCTTCACGTGAAGACGCGCGAAGGCCGCCCGATCAAGCTCGAGGGAAATCCAGAACACCCGATCAACCAGGGCCGCCTCTGTGCCCGAGGTCAGGTCGGAATCGGCCGGACCTATCATCCCGACCGGATCCAGGGACCGGCCTCGCGGAGCGCCGATGGGTCGCTCCAGTCGCTCAGCTGGGAAGATGCCCGGAACAAGCTCGCTGCCAAGCTCGGCAGCGCCGCCGCGAGGACCTGGATTCTCGGCGGCCCCGTCGGCCCCTCGCTCGATGGACTCCTCGACCGGTTCGTGGAGGCCGCGGGCATCGCGGGCCGACTGACCTATTCGCCCTTCGGACAGCATGCCCTGATCGAGGCGAGCGAAGCCGTCTTCGGCGTCTCTGCCGCGCCGGTCTTCGATCTCTCGGAGGCCGATCTCGTGATCGACTTCGGAGCCGATTTCCTCGATACGGGGACATCGCCGACGGAGCACGCCGCCCAGTTCTCGAAGAGCCGCGACCTCGCAGGACATGAGGACGGGGGGGCGCGGCTCGTCGCGATCAGCCCCCGCCAGAACCTGACCGCCTCGAACGCCGACCAATGGGTCGCCGCGGCTCCGGGAAGCGAAGGCGTGTTGGCCCTCGCCCTCGCCAAGGCGGTGGCCGACCGCAAGGGCGCGGGTGAGGTGGCCGGTGCGCTCGCAGGGGCCCGCGTCGCCGAGGCGATCCGGGCGGCGGGAATCGAGCGCTCGCTGTTCGACGGGCTGGTCGATCGCCTGGCTTCGGCCCAGCGTGCCGTTGCCCTTCCGCCGGGCATCGCCGCCGCGACGAACGCGGGTTCGGGCGCGGCGGCTGCGGTCCTGCTGCTGAACGTCGTGCTGGGCGCGGTCGGCGAGCGCCTCCGCTATCCGGCAAGCGATGCGAAGCGCACCGCGAGCCTCAAGGATGTCCTCGCCCTGATCGGCGAGATGAAGGCGGGCCGCGTCGACTGTCTGCTGATCCACGACCTGAACCCGGTCTTCTCGCTTCCGGAAGCGGCGGGTTTCAAGGAGGCCCTGGCCAAGGTCGATCTCGTCGTCTCCTTCGCTTCGATGGCGGACGAGACCAGCGAGAGGGCGCACATGCTCCTGCCCGACCATTCGTCGATGGAGAACTGGGGCGATGCGAGTCCGCGTCCGGGAATCCGGTCCTTGATCCAGCCGACGATCCGGCCGCTCTACGACACGCAGGCCCTCGGAGACACGCTGCTGGGAATCGGCCGCGCGATGGGTGGAAGCGTCGCAGAGCAGCTTCCGGCCGGCAGCTGGAAGAGTGTCGTCGAATCGAACTGGTCGGACACGAACTGGCGCCAGGCCCTGGCCCGAGGCGGGGTTTTCGGTCCGATGCCGACCCGCGAAGTGAGCCTGGCGCCGAGTGCGGCGAACCTGCGACCGAGCATGCCGCGGCTGCAGGGTTCCGAAGAGTTGACGCTCGTCGCGTTTCCTCATTCGTATTTCGGAGACGGCCGGGGCGCGGCCCTGCCATGGATGCAGGAGATCCCCGATCCGGTCACGAAGCTTTCCTGGAACAGCTGGGCGGAAATCTCCTTCGAGAAGGCGAGGGAGCTCGGCGTCGCCTTCGGCGACGTGATCACGATCTCGTCGAGCGCGGGCTCGGTCGACGTCTCGGTCTTTCCGAGGGGCGGGATCCGGGACGAGGTCGTGGCGATCCCGATCGGGCAGGGCCATACGGTCGGCCACTATGCGTCGATGGCCGGCGATGGCGAGCCCGGCGTCGCGCGAGGTGCGAACGTGGCGGCCCTCCTGCCGGCCGCCCTGGACGAAGCGGGCGGTCAGGCCTTCCTTTCCACGAAGGTGTCGATCTCGAAGACCGGTCGATTCCGGCGCCTCGCCCTCTCGCAGTGGACGGACAACCAGCGAAAGCGCGGACTGGCGCCCGAAGTCTCGCTCTACGATCTCGCGAAGACGGGTGGGATGGCCCATTTCGTCGCGGCGGCCTCGGCTTCGGAGCCGGGCGCTTCCCACGCGGCGGAAGGGAACCACGACGCGGCCGGCGGCCATGGCGAAGGCGGCCACGCAGAAGAAGGCGGCGGGGAGCACCATTTCGAGGGGCCGCCCTTCGAATTCGATCCCGCCAACGATGCCGATCCCGACCAGCCCTACCGATGGGGCATGACGATCGACAACGACAAGTGCACGGGTTGTAGCGCCTGCGTCGCCGCCTGCTATGTCGAGAACAACGGGACGATCGTGGGCGAGGCCCAGGCCATCCGCCATCGGGAGATGAGCTGGATGCGGATCGAACGCTATGTCGGCGATGGGGAGGATGACGTTCGTGACGGAGCCGTCCGTCGTCCCACGCCCGACGGCGAGGCTCTCGGAAAGAACGAAGTCCGACATCTGCCGATGCTCTGCCAGCATTGCGGTGCGGCGCCGTGCGAGTCGGTCTGTCCGGTCATCGCGACCTACCACACGCCCGAGGGCATCAACGGAATGGTCTACAACCGTTGTGTCGGCACGCGCTACTGCGCGAACAACTGTGTCTACAAGGTCCGGCGATTCAACTATTTCGACTACGGTCGGCTCAACTGGCCGGGTCTGCTCGGCCTGATGCTCAACCCGGACGTCACCGTTCGCGGCCAGGGCGTGATGGAGAAATGCACGTTCTGTGTCCAGCGGATCGCGGCGGCCAGGCAGCCGGCCAAGGACGAGGGCAGATTGATCGGCGATGGCGAAGTCGTCACGGCCTGCCAGCAGGCCTGTCCGTCCGGCGCGATCGAGTTCGGCAACGTGCGGGACAAGTCGAGCGTGGCCGCGCAGGTGGCCAGCCGCGCCGACGAACGCGCGTATCACGCCCTCCAGGAACTCAACGCACGACCGGCTGTAACCTATCTCGCACAGGTGAAGCGAGACAAGACCGAGGGAGTCCACTGATATGGCACCGCCTCCCGCTTCCGCGGTAGCTGACGCGATGAATGCCCCGGCCCGACCGAGGGATTCACGGACCAACGTCGACATCATGGCCGTCACCAAGGGCTTCCATTGGCCCTGGCTGATCGCCTTCATCGCGGCCGTTTCGGGCGTGGTGATGGCCTTTCTCGCCCTGGCCTACCAGACCTACGAGGGTCTCGGCGTCGCGGGATACCAGGCGCCGGTCTTCTGGGGCGTCTACATCATCACCTTCGTCTTCTGGATCGGGATCGGCCACGCGGGGACCCTGATCTCGGCGATTCTCTATCTCTTCCGGGCGAAGTGGCGGAACGCGATCAACCGGGGTGCCGAGACGATGACGGTCTTCGCCGTCCTGACGGCCGCGCTCTTCCCGCTGATCCACATCGGCCGCCTCTGGAAGTTCTACTTCCTGCTGCCCTACCCGAACCAGCGCTATCTCTGGGTCAACTTCAAGAGCCCGCTTCTCTGGGACGTCTTCGCGGTCAACACCTACCTGACGATCTCGGTCCTCTTCTTCCTCGTCGGCCTGATTCCCGACATCGCGATCGCGCGTGACCGCGCCCTCGGCTGGAAGAAGGCCGTCTACACGGTCCTGGCCGCGGGTTGGCAGGGAACCGGAAAGCAGTGGAAGGCGCACAACCGGACGGTCCTCCACCTCTCGGGCATCGCGACGCCGCTGGTCCTCTCGGTCCATTCGGTCGTTTCCTGGGACTTCGCCATGTCGATCGTGCCCGGCTGGCACGCGACGATCTTCGCGCCCTATTTCGTCGCGGGCGCCATCTTTGGCGGATTCGCGATGGTGGTCGTGGTGATGGTTCCGGTCCGCCGGATCTTCCGCCTCGAGCCCTACATCACCGACTATCACTTCGAGAACATGTCGAGGTTCATCCTCTTCACTTCCCTGATCTGCGGCTATGCCTATGGCGCGGAGTATTTCATCGCCTGGTATTCGGGCGTCGAGCCCGAGCAGACCTCGTTCTGGCAGCGTGCCTTCGGTCCCTACTGGGTCTCGACCTGGTGCATGATCACTTTCAACGTCATCTTTCCCCAGCTCCTCTGGATCAAGCGCCTGCGGACCTGCGTACCCTTCCTCTTCGTCCTGTGCTTCTTCATCAACCTGGGCATGTGGTTCGAGCGGTACGTCATCATCATCACGTCGCTGTCGCGCGAATACGTTCCGGCGGCCTGGGGGCTCTACATTCCCAGTACGGTCGAACTCATGGTCCTGGCAGGCAGCTTCTGCTGGTTCAGCATGTTCTTCCTGCTCTTCCTGAAGATGTTCCCGATCATCGCGATCTCGGAGGTCAAGGAGCTCGACATCCACGCGCGAGACCATGCCCGGGAAGCGGCAGCCCACGGAGGGACCCACTAGATGGCGACGCTGGTCAGTGTCTACGACTACCCCTCGGACGTCTCGACGGTCGTGCGGAAGCTCAAGTCGCGCGGCTTCGAGGATCTCACGACCTATTCGCCCGCGCCCTTCGAGGAGATCGAGGTGGCCGAGAATCCGAAACCGTCGGGCGTGCGGCTTTTCACGTTGATCGGTGGGCTGACGGGCGTCGTGACGGGCTTCGCGATGCAGATCTGGATGTCATTGGATTGGCCGATCAAGATCGCGGGCAAGAATTTCGCTTCGATTCCGCCCTACTGGATCATCGGATTCGAACTGACGATCCTCTTCGGCGGCGTGCTCACCGTGATCGGTCTCGTCGCCCTCGCCGGGCTCTATCCCCGGCCTCTCGACGACCACTACAGCCCGAGATTCTCCGCCGAGGAATTCGGCGTGGTCGTCCGCTGCGAGGATCGGGACGTGGCCGAGGTCGAATCCCTCATGCGCGGTCACAATGCGAAGGAGGTGACCCTTGCTGCATCACACTAGATCGACGCGTGTCGCGAACGGACGCCGCGTCGCAGCCGGATCCCCGAAGGCCCTCGTCGCGATCCTCGGTCTCGCCCTGCTCGGATTGCCGGGTTGCTGGGAGCAGGTTTCCGTCGAGTGGTTTCCGCAGATGAAATGGCAGGAAGCCGTGCAGGCCTTCGAGCTGAATCCCTACCAGGAGAAGATCACGCTCTTCACGCCCCCGGACGGGACGGTTCCGGTCGGCTGGGGAGATGTCGCCCGGCCCCAGCTGTTGAGTCCGGCGGAGCAGGAGGCGCTCCAGAATCCCCGCCCCGCGACCCTTGCTTCGCTCAAGAACGGCGAACGCTATTTCAACGTCAACTGTGCTGCCTGCCACGGCCGCACGGGTGGCGGAGACGGTCCGATCGCGGCGCCGAACGGCCCGATCGCGGGCGTGCTTCCGATCGGCCCGGGATCGCCCATGGGATTCAGCCTGGCGCCGGCGCTGACGGACGGACACATCTATACCACGATTTCGCTCGGCCGAGGACGGATGCCGAGTTATCGTCGCATCCCACCGGAAGGCCGATGGGATGTCGTGAACTACATACGTGACCTCAACGGTCAGGGAGGTCGGTAGTGAGCCACGCAGCAACCGCTGCCGAGCGCGCGAACCCGGGTGCTCTGCCCCAGCCGCTCTGGAACATCTGTCTGGCTTTCGCGGTCCTGGGCGTCGTTGCCTTCGTCGGCGGGATCATCACGGATCCCCAGACGGCCTGGCTGGCCTATCACGCGAATTTCATCTTCTACACGATGATGGCTTGCGGCGGTCTCGCGTTGACGGCGATCTACACGATCGTGAGCGCCCGCTGGCCCGGCCCCTATCGGCGTTTCGCCGAGGCCCTGGCCGCTTTCGTCCCCGTCGCCCTGCTTCTCGGCATCATCAGCATCTTCGGCGGTGAGTACATCTTCGATTGGCAGAAGAACGGCGCGATGCACGGCAAGGAACCCTGGCTGAACGTGACGCGTTTCTACGCCATGGACCTCGGGCTGCTCGCCCTCATGACCGTGCTCGGCGTCGCGTTCCTGAAGGCCTCCACCCGACCGACGTTGCGGAACCTGGCCGAGAACGGAACGGGCTTCGCGAAGAAGATGGCGGAGGGCTGGACTGCGGGCTGGAAGGGCGACGAGGAGGAGCGGGCGGCTTCGAAGGCGCGGACGGCGATCCTCGCGCCCCTGATCGGACTCACCTACGGAATCGGCTTCGCCTTCTTCAATTTCGACCAGGTGATGTCGATGGAGCAGGCCTGGTTCTCGAACTTGTTCGGAAGCTTCGTCTGCTGGGGCGGGATCCTTTCGGCCGTCGCCGCGAGCGCCCTGTTCGGGCTTTCCAGCCGCAAGGTCGACGGGCTCGGGGGCGAGATCACGGAGAGCCGGATGCACGACGTCGGGAAGATGATGTTCGCCTTCTCGATCTTCTGGATGTACCTCTTCTGGTCCCAGTATCTCGTCATCTACTACGGAAACCTTCCCGAAGAGACCTTCTATCTTCGCGATCGTCTGGGCGACCAGTTCCTGATCGACAAGGGCTATTCGGCCGCGGCCTTCGCCAAGAGCTGGCAGGCCTGGGACTTCGAATGGGCCCGTCTGCAGACCGGTTATGGCTGGGTCTCGATGGCAGTCTGGGCCTGCAACTGGATCATTCCCTTCTGGGTGCTCCTCGGCGCGCGTCCGAAGAAGACGCCCTGGATCGCGGGACCCGTCGCTGCGATCCTGCTCTTCGGTCTCTGGCTCGAGCGGAACGTGCTCGTCTGGCCCTCGGTCATCAAGAACGACATGCTTTCCTGGTTCGGTCTGATCCAGGTCGGGATCGCGCTGGGATTCTTCGGGCTCTTCATGCTGGTCGTGCTCTACTACGCCCGGGTTTTTCCCACGGTGGCCGTCTCGGCGGAGGACTGAGACGCCGATTCGAGGGCGGGTCGGGCTCCGAACGGACGAGTCGGAAACGCGACAGGAAACGACGATGCGGAACCTTCCCCCTTCGGGTCGGTTCCGCATCGTCGTTTCGGATCGGCCCTGGCCTCGAGTGCTGATCGAGCGGTCACGGGATCGGTGCCGATCCTCGATCGGATGGAGCCGCTGACGGGAAAAGGGAGCGCTACGCTCGCGTCATGACCTTCGATTCGGATCTCGATGGACCGCCCGAACCAGGGGAAACGGGTCCTGCCTGGGGTGAGACGACTCGTGCGCAACGGATCGACCTCGTGGAGAACGGGGCGATCGTCCTCGAATCCGAGGGTTTCCGGATCATCGAGCCTGGTGGTCGCAAGCGCTCCCCCCTGATCCCCTACGAATCGATGACCCATGTCCATGTCGGGGAGCGGGTCTTCCTGATCGGAACACGCAGCGGCCTGCGGACGATCCGGATCTCGGATTTCCGGGATCCGATGGACGGTCCGGTCGAAGCCCGCCGCGCGCTGCTCGAAGCCCTCGCGGCGCGTCCCGACGGCGCCCATTGGCTGGCGGCGATGGAAGGGCTCGACCGCCTGGCGGAGCGGAGTCGCCCGCCCTTCGCGATCTGGACGATCGTCGCCGTCTGCATCCTGATGGCCTGGTTCCAGTATCGCGATCCGTTTCTCGAACAGGTCGGTGCCTTCATTCCGGAACTCTTCGTCCGGGGGGAGTACTGGCGTGCGGTGACGGGGCAGTTCCTGCACGGATTCACGACGCCACCCCAGGTCCTGACGGCCCTGTTCGGGAACCTGCCCGCGATGCCGATCCACCTGGCGATCAACGTGGGCGGGCTCCTCGTCCTGGGCCATCTGGTCGAGCGGCCCCTCGGATCCTGGCGAACGGCGATGATCCTCGTCGCCTCGGGAATCGGAACCGTGGTCGGGATCGTGATGGCGGGACATTTCGAGGTGATCGGTGCTTCGGGCCTGGTCTCCGGACTGGCCGGCGCGATCCTGGCGCTCGAGCTCCACCATCCCGAGTCGATTCCGAGCTATTGGCGTCTGCCCCGTCGGCTCTTCTTGATGGCCATCTTCGCCCAGTTCCTCGTGATCGACCCGCTTCTGTCGAACTATATCGCGGGCGGCGCCCATCTCGGCGGCTTCGTCGGCGGTTTCGTGGCCGCCTGGATGATGGATCCTCCGAGGCCCGAATCGCCGGAACCCTCGCTCCGCCTGCGTCGCATGGTGCAGATGGCGATCGCCCTTGTCCTGTTGATGGGCTTCGGCATCCTGCCCCTGGCGCGTCACGACATGGGCGCCCTCGAGCGCCACGCGCTGCGCCTCCTGAATACCCCGCCTGATCTCCGCCTCTATCCCCATGAGAATGCCGCCGCCTGGTTCATCGCGACGGGAGAGGATCCGAGTCCCGTCGGCCTCGATCTCGCGGTCGCCCTGGCCGATCGGGCCGTCGCGAGCACGGGTCGGATGAATCCCGGGATCCTCGACACCCTGGCCGAGGCCTTCTTCCAGCACGGCGATCGCTTGAGTGCGCTGCTGACGATCGATGAAGCGATTCGACTCGTCCCGAGCGAAGCCTATTTCCACGAGCAGCGGCGCCGATTCACGGGCGAGCGTCCGGCCGATGACCGGCCCCCGCCACCCGGCAGTCCACGGGACGAGGGCTTCCCCGGCGACGACGGATTCGAAGGCCTTCCCATCGATCCGGATGCGCCGCGGATGACGATCTGATCGGGATCGTGCAGCATTGGGGCGCCGACCCCGGCTCGCGAAGGGCACGGGCCGGGCTCGGAATGAAGGAAATCGGACGCGCCAGACGCGGGGGAGGAGCAGGCTGATGACGGCTGGGCCGGTCGAGAACGAGACGAGTGGAATGAAGAGTCCGATCGCCCTTCCCGCCGTCGCGCTCGCTGCCGTACCTGGCAGACGCCGGGCGACCCTCGATCTGGCACGCGAGATCGAGCGGCGCGGCTTCGCGGGGATCTATTGTGCGAGCTTCGGGGACGCGATGGGCCTGTCGCATTCGCTCGCCCACGTGACCGAACGGATCCCCTTCGGCACGTCGATCGTGAACATCTACATGCGCCAGGTGGCGGACTACGCCTGGAGCGCGGCGATGATCCATGAACTCTCGGGCGGGCGCTTCCGGTTCGGCATCGGCGTGAGTCACGAACCGATGAATCGACGCCTCGGGATCGAGGCGGGCAAGCCGCTTTCGGACATGCGGGAATTCGTGGGGAAGCTCCGCGGCGTTCCGCGGGTCGGGGAACTTCCGCCCGTCGTGCTCGCCGGCCTGCGGAAGAAGATGGTCGCGCTTTCCGGAGAGCTCGGGGAAGGGCTCGTCTTCGCCAACGCCTCGCGCTCGCATCTGGCCGATTCGCTCTCCGCCCTTCCGGAGGCGAGGCGCGAGGACCCGTCCTTCTTCATCGGCAACATGATCCCCACCTGCATCTCGGAGGATCTCGAAGCGGCCGCTGCGGTCAACCGGAAGACCCTCACGATGTACCTCGGCCTGCCGAACTACCGGAACTACTGGAAGGAGGCGGGATACGTCGAGGAGATGGAGGCCGTCGAAGCGGCGCTCGAAGCGGGCGAGCGCGAGCGTCTGCCGGGCTTGATGACGGATCGCTGGCTTTCCGACTGCACGCTCTACGGCCCCCCGGAACGCGTGCTCGAGGGGCTCGAGGCCTGGCTTGACGCCGGGCTTCGCGTGCCGATTCTCGTCCCATCATCTGCGGTCGGGAACCAGATGAAGGCCTTCGAGGAGTTCTTCGCGCTCTTCGAAGGGGTGGTCGGGAAGCCGGTCTGACGATCGGTCCCGAGGGCGATCGGTCCCAGGGGAAGCCAGAGGCGGAAGCGGCAGAGGCGGAAGCGAAGGAGGTCGCATGCAACGGATCCGGGTCGCCATCGCAGGGGTCGGCAATTGCGCGAGCGCCCTCGTCCAGGGCGTCGAATACTATTCGCGGTCCGATGTTCCGATCCAGGCGGGACTCATGCACGAAACGATCGGCGGCTTCCGGCCGGGGGACATCGAATTCGTCGCGGCCTTCGACGTCGATCCCAGGAAGGTGGGAAGTCCCCTCGAAAAGGCCCTCTTCGCCCCACCGAACTGTGCGCGAGTCTTCATGGGCGAACTGCCTGCGAGCGGCGTCACGGTCCAGATGGGACCCGTGCTCGACGGCGTGGCCGAACACATGGCGGGATATCCCGAGTCCGAATCGATCCGTGCGGCAGGGCTCGAGCCCGTCGACGTGGTCGAGGCCCTGCGGGCCTCCCGGGCCGAGATCCTCGTCTGCTATCTGCCCGTGGGCTCCGAGGAGGCCGCGAGACACTATGCGAACGCCTGTCTCGAGGCGGGGGTGGCCATGGTGAACTGCATTCCCGTCTTTCTCGCGTCGGACCGGGTCTGGGCGGAGCGTTTCCGGCAGGCGGGCCTTCCGATCGTGGGCGACGACGTCAAGAGCCAGGTCGGTGCCACGATCGTCCACCGCAATCTCGTCCGACTCTTTTCCGACCGCGGCGTCCGGCTCGACCGGACCTACCAGCTGAACACGGGCGGCAATACCGACTTCCTCAACATGCTCGAGCGGAGTCGGCTCCAGTCCAAGAAGATCTCGAAGACCGAATCCGTCCAGAGCCAGCTCGATCGTCGCCTCGATCCGGAGAACATCCATGTCGGGCCCTCGGATCACGTGGCCTGGCAGAAGGACAACAAGATCGCCTTCATCCGTCTCGAAGGAGAAGGCTTCGGCGGCGTCCCCATCGAGCTCGAACTCCGACTCTCGGTCCAGGATTCGCCCAACAGCGCCGGGGTCGTCATCGACGCGATCCGCTGCGCGAAGCTCGCCCTCGATCGCGGAGAGGCGGGGCCCCTCGAAGCCCCGAGCGCCTATCTGATGAAGAGTCCGCCGCGACAGATGAGGGACGAGGCGGCGCGGCGGGCGCTCGAGGCCTTCATCGAAGGGAGCCCGGACTCCGGGGAATCCGGCTGACCGGTCCGGGACCGCGCCGATCGGTCCCGGGTCCCTCGCCCCGACGCGCTCCCCGTCGTTCGCCCGGTCCCCTCCCGGCCGACGTCCTGCCCGCTTCGGACTCCATCATTCGTAGCGACGGTTCCCGAATTGGACCCAGCCGCCCGCATGCCGCCCGGCGGGATCGCGATGGGTCCAGTGGAGAACGCCGCCCCGTTCGTTCCATTCGTATTGACCGCGCAGGCGGATCCGATCGCCGCGTTCGAGGGGAATGCGATCCGCGAGATCGATGTTATGCGCGACCAGAAGCGTTCGTCCGTTGGCGAGAGCGATCAGGAATCGCTGGTGGCGGGATCCTTCGTCGTCGTCACGCAGCGTCTTCGAGACCCGGGCCTCGAGGGTCACCATGAATCCCGACTCCCGGGAGGCGAAGGCCTTTTCGACGCGCCTCATCCCCCGATCGGGGCCGGAAGCCGGGGGAAGGGACGGCGTCGCGGGAGAAGTGTCCGATAGGGCAGAGGTCGCCTTCGGGACTCCCCTGTCCGCGACGATGGTGGTCGGCTTTTCGGGTGCCGACCCGTCGAGCCCCATCCGCTGCGCGCGCAGGCCCGCGAGACCGACGGCGAGGACGAGGGCGATGCGGCGGAAGGGGCGGAAACTCTTCTGGCTCGGACGGGGGACCATGATCCTCGTGGGCACCTGGACTCGTCGGGGCGACGACGGGAAGCGGATCTTCCGGATTCGTCCTGCGAGCAGGTCGCCGGTCGAAGGGGCAAGCAGGGCAATGAGGGCACGCAGGATAGAGGGCCCCGCTGTCGAGCGCGAGGGGCCCGTCCGTCGATGCGCCGATCCGGCCCGTTGCGATCGGCGCTGAGTGGTATCATGCGGATGCGCGCAACCGAGATCGAGCCGGAATGTCGTGGAGGATCGGGGCAGGCAATCCGAGCAGGCCACCGAACCGCAAGAAGAGACCGGAGCATGACCGGAGCATGAAGAGAGACGTGAAGAGAGACGTGAAGAGAAACGTGAAGAGAGAAGAGAGAGGAAAGCCGATGACCGCACTCGAAGGACTTCGAATTCTCGACCTCAGCCAATACGAGGCGGGTCCCTCCTGTACCCAGGCGCTCGCCTGGATGGGGGCCGACGTCGTGAAGGTCGAATCGATCCGGGGGGGCGATCCGGGGCGATCGCTGGCGGTCGGCGGCGACTACTCCCCGTATTTCTGCAACTGGAACGCGAACAAGCGGAGCGTCGCGATCGATCTCCTGCGGCCGGAAGGCCGGGATCTCTTTCTCCGCATGTTGCCGAAATACGACGTCGTGATCGAGAATTTCGGGCCGGGGATCGTCGAGAAATTCGATCTCGACTACGAGGTCCTGAAAGCGGCCCATCCGCCCGTCATCTTCGTCCAGATCAAGGGTTTCGGATCATCGGGTCCCTACAAGGACTACAAGGCCTATGACATGGTGGCCCAGGCGGCGTCGGGGGCGATGTCGGTGACGGGCGAGATGGGCGGGCGACCATTGCTTCCGGGACCGACCCTCGGCGATTCGGGAACGGGCATGCAGGCCGGGATGGCCATCCTGGCGGCCTATATCCAGCGCCTCCGGACGGGCGAGGGCCAGCGGATCGAACTGTCCATGCAGGAGGCGATGACCTACTACATGCGGACCCGGATCGCGCTGCTCGCCGACTGGGGCGAACAGGCCGTGCCCCGGATCGGCAATCGCATGGGTGCGCTTCCGACCGAGCTCTACCCCTGTCTCGGCGGCGGTCCGAACGACTACGTCTACATCATCACCGTGACGGCGAGACATTGGGACGCGCTCTGTCTCGCGATCGATCGCCCCGACCTCATCTCGGATCCGCGCTTCGCGACGGGCGAGGATCGCCAGGCCAACGGCAAGGAACTCTTCGAGGAGATCGCGGCCTGGACGCGACAGCACGAAAAGCACGAAGCGATGCGGATCCTCGGTGCCGCCGGCGTCCCCGCTTCCGCGATCCTCGACACCCACGATCTCTATCACGACCCCCATCTCGAGGAGCGCGGCTTCGTCGAGCGGGTCGAACATCGCGATCTCGGTGAGGTTCCGCTCCTCGGCTTCCCGACCCGCATGTCGGAGAGCCGCGTCGAATTCGAGCGGGCCCCCTACCTCGGGGAGCATACGGACGAGGTCCTCCAGGCCGATCTGGCTCTCGACGCCGAGACGATCCAGAAGCTGCGGGAGGCGGAGGTGCTGGGGTGAGGGGGCGTTCCTGCCAGGGCGCCCTCGATCCGCTCATGCCCGCTGCGAC
>DRKE01000061.1 GCA_011051925.1 Deltaproteobacteria bacterium | reverse complement strand
GGCGATCGCGCTCGAGCCGGTCGCGCGCAACACCGCCCCCGCCATCACGGCGGCGGCACTCGTGATCGCTGAGCAGGACCCCGACGGCATCCTGCTCGTCCTTCCCTCCGACCATGTCATCCGGGATCCCGCGGCCTTCCGGACCGCTGTCGAAACCGCCTGCGAATCGGCACGACGGGGCCATCTGACGACCTTCGGCATCGTCCCGGAGCGTCCCGAAACCGGCTTCGGATACATCCGACGCGGCGCGGAACTCGATGGTGTTCCGGGGGCCTCGCGCGTCGCGGAGTTCGTGGAGAAGCCCGACATCGCCCGGGCGCGATCCTTCGTCAGGTCCGGCGAGTATTCCTGGAATAGCGGCATGTTCGTCTTTCCCGTGCGGAAGCTGCTCGACGAAATGGCCCTCCATCAGCCGGAACTGCTCGAGGCCTGTCGCGGCTCGGTCCGGAACGCCCGGCGCGATCTGACCTTCACACGCCTCGACGAGACCGCTTTCGCCACTTCGCCTTCGATCTCGATCGACCACGCCCTGATGGAGAAGACCGATTCCGCCGCAGTCGTCGCGTGCGAGATCGGCTGGAGCGATGTCGGCTCATGGGCCGCACTCTGGGAGATCGGCGAGGGCGACGAGCAGAACAACGTGACGCTGGGCGACGTGGTCCTGCAGGATGTCGAGAACAGCTATGTCCGTGCGGAGACGAAGCTCGTGAGTGCGATCGGCCTGCGGGATCTCGTCATCGTCGAAGCGGGCGACGCCGTACTCGTCGCACCCCGGGAACGCGCCCACGAGGTCCAGCAGATCGTGGGCCGACTCGACGCAGAGGGCCGCGTCGAAGCCGAACTCCACCCCCGTGTCTACAGGCCGTGGGGCTCCTACGAGACCGTCACCGCGGGTGACCGTTTCCAGGTCAAGCGCATCTCGGTGAAGCCCGGCGAGAAACTCTCACTGCAGATGCATCACCACCGTGCCGAGCATTGGATCGTGGTCCAGGGCACGGCCCGGGTGACCCGCGGCGACGAGCAGAGCCTGCTGCGCGAGAATGAATCCACCTACATCCCCCTCGGCACGACCCATCGCCTCGAGAATCCCGGGAAAACCGACCTCATCCTGATCGAGGTCCAATCGGGCAACTATCTCGGCGAAGACGACATCGTCCGCTTCGACGACATCTACGGGCGGTCGGACTGACATCCCCAGGAACCGGGCGCGGCATCCGCAGTCGATTGCGAGGGGGTCGCGGGCGTCGCAGGCTCTCCGACGGGGACGGGAATTGCGACCGAAGATCGGACTCCAACCGCTCCAGAGTTCAATCCGGTCCTTCCCCGCACGAGCCAGACCCCGATCGACCTTCTCGCTCCGGGCGAAATCCGCTTTGGTGGCTGGCAGTTGGGAATGTGCAGCTTCACACACACGGCTTCGACTTCCCGCAGAAAAAAGATCGCGCAGGACGTCTCATTTCGTCACACAGGAATGGGTCGTTCGTGTAGGATGGCGGGACTGGTTCCACTCGATCCAGTGCCTGGGAAGGCAGCATGAATTCGGCATGGCGTGACGCGACATGGCCGCCGCGAAAGAAAGAAGGAAGCAAAGAAGAAAAACAATCCCCGAGAACGAACTCGCCACACCGAGCCCGTTGTATCGATCCCTCGACGGACGAACATTCGACGAATGCGACGAATGCAATAATGCAATGCAGCTACGATGCGAATGCAAGACGTACGTAGATGAATCGATAGACGACGATGGACGAATCGAATGCAATGCATCGTCGGCAGAATGGATGGGAATCGGTTCGGAATGGGCTGCGCCTCGGCGCAGCGGGTGAGCGGGGATTCGAGCGGCAGGCCATCAGATCGGTTTCCACGCCCCGAATGTGTGCAATTTCCCTCGCCTTGAATCGGGATACCAGAACGAACACGAGTCGCGTTCGCGCGGACTTCGTCGGACGGCGGGCCACGAATGCCTGGAACGCTGAATGATGCGGAGATGTCCAGGCGAACGGTCGGACGTGAAGGCGCGGGCGGGCGAGACGAGCGAGGGACGAGGCAACGAGAGACGAGAACAGGGCTGGTCCGGACGATCCGTTCCCGATCGATCGCGTTCCGGCCGGATGATCCGGATGATCTGGAATGCAGGAAACGGATTCGAGGAAACGAGATTCAAGAGGACACCCGATTCGCAACGATGCGAGTCCACGTGTCAGGAAACGAGAAATGAGGAAGTCGACATGCCCAAGGTTCTGATCCGAGGCTGGTTTCTGATCGCAGCGGGATTCCTGCTTGCATCCACGTCCGCAACGGCTGCCCCCGCAACCTATGCTCTCGATTCGGGATCCGCGATTCTGCGCGTGACCCTGGACGACGGCAACGCGACCAATGTGTTGACGGGGACGTCGACGGTCAACGTGACCCTCGATGGCTCGAACGTCGTGTTCGATCCGACGGCCAGCGCGAACGGGACCCTGCTCTCGATCGTGTTGACCGCGGCAGGGCCCATCGACCTCGACCTCGACCAGAACGTCGTCGCCCTCGACACGCTCCAGATCACGAACTCGATGTTGACCAACGATGTCGGTGCGACGGCCGCGTTGAGCGGGCTCGGATCCTTCATTCTCGACACCCTGATGTCGGCCGACGTCTCGGGCGTCTTTCCCGACACGTCCGCCTTCGGTCCGGTCGCCATCCAATCGCAGACGTCGGGCGCGACGGGGAGCCTGGCCGTCAGCGGCAATCAGCTGAATCTCGGGATCTTCGGAGTCAATATCGCGACCTTCGCGCAGACCGCCAACCCGGATCCGAACGCCCCGGCCGTCGTCGTCAAGGCCGATTTCACCTTCGTCGGGACCCTGGTCCCCGAGCCCGGTACGGCCCTTCTCCTCGGCCTCGGGCTCACGATCCTGGCCTCCGCTCAGCGCCCTCGACCCTAGTCCCTGTCCCCGGTCCGGCGCAGAGCGGGCAGGCGCGAGGCGAAGACGCGCCAGGAATCCGCAGACGACGCCGCCAGATAGAGGGCTTTTCCCCTCTGCCTGGTCTACATCCGGCGTCACGACCGCCTCCGGACGCGCGGATTCGGGATCTCGAGTGGATCCTCGCCAGCTCGTGGGCCTGGCCCGCAGCCCACGCGGCCAATCCCGTGGCGAGCAGAGAAAACCCACCGGCCGACGAATAAAGTCTGACACATTTGAGCGCACGTCGCTTAGAATGGCGGCACCCGGATACGCGCCGTTCACGCCCGCCCACGAAAGAAGGACTTCGTCCCGATGCGAAACCGATCGTCCAGTCGCTTCATTCCCCGTGTCGCTCTCGTGGCCCTCGCGTTCTCGCTTGTCGCGACACCCGCCTCATCCCTCACGATCGTGCCCGCAGCCAGCGCGCTCGATGCGGCCGAGGGGTGCACGAGTGCTTCGTGCTTCCTGAGTTCGGTCTTCTCCCTTCAGGCGCCCTCCCAGGTCACCGGTTCGATCGATCTCGTGGGCAACACGTTGAGTTTCTCGATCGATCTGGCCGGGCCCGCCACACTCGTCGGAAGCGACGGTCCCGTGACGTCCGTCGACTTCACCAATCTCAACTATTCCGGGTCGGTCGTCGTCACGCCGATCTCCGGCGGGGTGGCGTTCAGCGACCAGGCCACGACGGTCTCCGGGACCCTGACCCCCAACGGGGCCGGAAGCCCGATCGCCTTCAACATCTCGGGCGTGAATACGACCGGGAACTGCTCGACGGGTGCCTCTCTCGTCTGCGGGCTGCAATTCGGGGCTGGCGTCGGCTTCGCCATCCACGTGAACGGGAATCCGAGATTCTTCCGGCACACGGTGGATGTCAACGCGGTCGTTCCAGAGCCCGGCACCGCCCTGCTGATCGGGTTGGGTCTGACGGCGCTGGCGGTCCAGCGCCCCCGGGCGTAGCCCGAAGGCGGCGATTCGCAGCCCTGTTTCGGATCCGACGATCGGCTCCGATCGATCGAAACAGCCCTCGCACGTCACCCGGGATCGGCGCCACGTTCCCGATTTTTCTTGCATTTCCGCTGCCATACCGGGTATAAGGGGAAGAGTGTTTTTCGTGACTGCCTTGGGAAGGGCCTGGTGATGAATCTGACGAAGCGGACGACGAAGCGGACGAAACAGACCGGAACGACGACGGGGACAAAGCAGACGACAGAGCCGACGACGAACCGGCGCATGTACACCGAAGGAACGTTTCTTCGAAGTGTTTCCGTCTCGACGTTCCTGATGTTGTCTACGGTATTCACCGTGATGGGTCTGGTCCTGGCGCAGTCCGCGGCCGCGGGTCCGATCTCATGCCTCGACCCGCAGACCTGCGGTTGGTCGGTCTCCGTCGATGGTTCCGTCGTGATGTCCGGTTCCTACCAGATCGCCGAAAACGGCGACCTGAGCCTGCCGAATGCGATCAACGTCGTCGGCGCCGACTATTCGATCGACATCACGAATATCGGCGGCAACGTCGACCCCGAAATCGTCTTCGGCGTCGGCGCGACGAACTCTTCCGGCGGCTTCAAGTCCTTCGCCTTCGCATTCAATGTCCCGCTCCTCGGCCTTTCGGGACTCGTCGACACCGAAGCCGCGCTGGCCACGACGCTGACCGCACCATCGACCGGCCCCGGACTCAATCTCGTCCCCACGAGCGGAACGGGCTTCATCGTCGACTCGCAGGACATCCGCTTCTCGCCCTTCAGCAGCGTAGACAAGGGTGTCGATATCGGTGGGCCTCTCTTCGATCCCGCCGGCGGCCTCGCGACCGTGACCAACGAACTCGTCCAGAGCCAGATCAACCTGGTCGGCCCGTACGACGTGATGACCGTCATCGTCGCTTTTGCCCTCGACTCGAACGGGGGCGTCGGCTTGAGCGGTCGGGTCACGCAGACGCCGGTTCCGGAACCCGGAACGGCGATGCTGCTCGGTCTGGGCCTTGCGGTCCTCGCGACCCGACGGGCCCGACGCAGCTGACCCGGAATCCAGGGTCGGGCGGTCGGCAGGACCTTTCGCTCGACTCTCCGGCTCATTCGGGGACGGCCGACGGCCGGTCCTTCACGCCGTCGTGCAAGCGAACGACGTCGCGGCCGAGGACGGCGCGAACAGTCCCCTTGCGATCCGGACCCGCGTTCCCGAACCTTCGGGCATGACGACCACGCCGCCCCTCTCGACGACTCCACTCCCGAAGCAGAAGATCGCCGTTCTCGGCCACGAGATGGCCTACCACGAACGTGGAGAGGGCGATCCGATCGTCTTCCTCCACGGCAACCCCACCTCGTCCTATCTCTGGCGCAACATCGTTCCGCATCTCGAAGAGGCGGGGCGCTGCATCGTCCCCGATCTGATCGGCATGGGGGACTCCCAGAAGCTGGCCGAATCGGGTCCGGATGCCTACCGCTTCGTCGACCACCGCCGTTTCCTCGACGAGCTGCTCGAAAAGCTCGGCGTTCGCGAACGGGTCACCTTCGTGATCCACGACTGGGGCTCTGCCCTGGGCTTCGACTGGGCCAATCGCCATCGCGATGCGGTGCGCGGGATCGCCTACATGGAGGCCATCGTCGCGCCCATCCGATCCTGGCGGAACTGGCCGAAAGCAGTCCAACCGGTCTTCCAGGGCTTCCGCTCGGACAAGGGCGAAGAGATGGTGCTCGAGAACAACCTCTTCATCGAGGGCATGCTGCCCAACTCGATCCTGCGAAGACTCTCGGAAGAGGAAATGAACGAGTACCGGCGGCCCTTCCGGAATCCCGGAGAGGATCGGAGACCGACCCTCACCTGGCCGCGCGAGATTCCGATCGAGGGCGAACCGGCGGATGTCACCCGGATCGTGCAGGATTACGCGAACTGGCTCGCGGGAGCGGAAATCCCGAAGTTGCTGATCCGCGCCGATCCCGGGGCCATCCTTCGAGGGGAGCTGCTCGAGACCTGTCGCGCCTGGCCGAACCAGGAGGAGATCTGCGTCAAGGGAACGCATTTCATCCAGGAGGACTCCCCGCACGAGATCGGGCAGGGAATCGCCGACTGGCTCGGCCGGATCGATCGTTAGGCGTGCGCCGCGAATCGATCCTCAGGACAGCTCGAGCATCCTTTCGATCGGCCGCAAAGCCTGCCTGGCGAGTTCTTCCGGAACGGTCACTCGTGGCTCGTCGTCCCGCAGACAGCGATAGAGCTTCTCGAGGGTGTTGAGGCGCATGAAGGGACATCGATTGCAGGCGCAACTCTCGTCCATGCCCGGTGCCTGGTAGAGGACCTTGTCGGGCGCCTGCTGAAGGATCGCGTGGAAGACCCCGTCCTCGGTCGCGATGATCGAGGGGCGGTCGCGGGTCTCCACGGCCCGCCGGATGATCCCCGTCGTGCTCGCGATGAAATCCGCCTGGTCGAGAACGGCCTGGTCGCATTCCGGATGGGCGAGCACCTCCGCGTCCGGATGCTGGATCTTGAGCTTCGCGAGACCCTTCGCGCTGAAGAGTTCATGAACGACACACGCACCGGGCCAGACGATCAGGTCGTCCCGACCCGTCTCCCGCGCGACCCAGCGTGCAAGATGCCGGTCCGGCGCGAAGATCAATTTCTCCCCCGCGAAGGTCTCGACCATCTTCCTGGCATTCGATGAAGTGCAGATCAGGTCGCTCATCGCCTTCACGGCGGCCGATGCATTGATATAGGTCAGCACCTTCGCCCCGGGGTGGGCCGCCACGAATTCCTTGAACTCGTCGGCCGGACAGCCATCCGCGAGGGAACAGCCGGCCTCGAGATCCGGGACGATCACGGGAATCCCCGGATTCAGGATCGCCGCCGTCTCGGCCATGAAATGGACGCCACAGAAGACGATCCGCTCACACTCGATCTCCTGGGCCGCTCGCGCGAGGGCGAGCGAATCGCCCACGACATCCGCCAGATCCTGGACTTCGGATTCCTGGTAGTAGTGGGCGAGGAGGACGGCACCCTTTTCTCGTTTCAGTTCGAGGATGGCTTCTTCGAGGTCTTCCGGAAGGTCGGGGTCCGGATCCAGGGGGGGACGGTCCATCGGTTTCGGGTTCTCCGGGCTGGGGCGCGTTCGCCGGTACGGCCTGTCTTGCAGGAAAGGGTGGACCAGCCTCCGGTCCGAGTCGACCCCGGCGCGTCCGCGGCAGGGCATTTCAGCGAGCCGGGAAGACCGGCTCGATCAGCAGGGTCGGGACCCCGTGGACCGGGTCGCGCACCGTGCAGACCCGGGTCCCCGGCTTGTGTCCCTGTCGGATCGCCGACACGTCGAAGCCCTCCCCCACGAGTCGCGAATGGATCGCTTCGAGATCGACGACCTGCCAGGCCAACCCGCCGAAGCGATCGTCCCGGCCGGCCTCCGGGGGGCCATCCAATCGACCCCCGATCTCGATCGTGACGCCGCCGATCCGGAAGAAGATCAGCCGAAGCCCCCGTTCCTCGAAGGTCCGATCCAGGGCGAGTCGGATCCCCAGTCGCGAGTAGAGCGCCCGCGTGACTTCGGGATCGGCACTGAAGATGACGACGTGATCGAGGGCACGGATCGCGCTCTCGGGGGCAGCCGGAGCGCCGTCCCAGACCGGGGGTGCCGGAATCCGCCCGGATTCCGCCGGATCTCCACGAAACCCGGCCCCCGCCTCGTCGCCCACCGGAAGATCGCTCTCCTGCGAGATCCACTCGATGGGAATCCCCCGGCTCGCAGCGCGATCGAGTCGGGTCGAGATCCAGCTTCGGATCCCCCTGCCGTCGGGCCCCTCCGCCCGGCACGACCGGGCCGGACCCACCTCGAGCCCACCGCTCTCGAGATGCCGGCCGAATCGCTCACGATCGTCACAAACGAGCCGGATGCCGCCGAGCCCCGCCTTCCCGCCCCGGGCTTCCCGGATTTCGAGACACATGTTCGCCACGGGGAAGAACGCGCTCCGCAATCCGCTGTCCGGATCCCACTCCTGCCAGGCCGGATCCCGCCCCAGCAACCGCGCATGATCGCGAACCCCGGATTCAAAATCCCCCACGTCGATGACCGCACTGTGGAATCCCGAAAGCATGGAGAGAACATCGCACGTCTTTTTCGCTATGCCCTGCAGCATGATGAAACGCCCGGCCGGACGAATCGCCCCCCCGCCTTGGTCCGTGCTGCGCTGGCCCGCGCTGCTGGCGTCGATCCTTCTCGCACCGATCCTCCTGGCGGGGTGCGGGCACGAAGCCCCGGCCCGGCCGAATCTCGTCCTCGTGACGGTGGACCGGATGGCGGCCGATCGCCTGGAATGCTTCGGGGGACAGGACGGGGATGCGGCCTCGATCTGCGCCCTGGGTCGGGGGGGCATCCTCTTCGCCTGGGCGACGACCCCGGGTACCGGAGAGGCCTCGAGCGCTGCGACCGTACTGACGGGCCTCACGCCCGCCGAACACGGCCTCGATCATCGCTCCGAACGTTTTCTCGCCAGCATCCATGAATCGATCGCCGAGGAACTCTCCCGTGCCGGCTACGCGACGGCGGCCTTCGTGGCCAGCCCGCGGCTGAATCGGAGCCGCCGCCTCGACCAGGGTTTCGACGTCTATGATGACCGCTTCGCCTCCCCCAGCCGGCGGCGCATCGGTGAGCGCTTCGATCTCCCGGATACCGCGCGCGACTGGATCCAGACCGCCTCGGCGCCCTGGTTCGTCTGGATCCATGCGGACCGCGACGCGGGCCTCGCCGAGATCGATCGCCTGATGGCCCGGCTCTCGGAGAGCCTCGACCGCGAGCCGGGCCGCCCCGGCGTCCTCTTCGCGGCACTCCGCGGCGAACGAACCCGCCCCGCCGCCGACATGCCCGAACCCGCCCCCGGGATCGCCTGGCGAACCCATCGCGTCCCGCTCATCTGGCGCCCCCCGCCGAGTGCGGAGGCCGGGCCGCTCCCCCGCGTGAGTCGTGATCTCGTGAGCCTGCTCGATATCGCGCCCACGCTCCGTGAGGCCGCGCGGTTGCGTCCCCGCCCGATCGCCCGCGTCGGCGCGTCGACGCACCCGGCCGGAAGCCCCGGCCAGGATTCGAGCGGTCCGGCCCGCCCGTCCGGATCGGGATCCCCCGCGACGTTCGTCGCGACGGCAGCCCGCGAGTCCCAGCTCCCCCTCGGCCGGAGTCTGTCGCGGAGGGTCCGGGTCGCGGGCTCACCGTCGCCTCCTCGAGAACGTTTCCTGCTGCTCCAGACCCACGGCCGCCCATCCGAGGCCGAGGTCGGCGTTGCCTCGCAGGATCATCTCTATGCACGCCGATCGAGCCCGCTGGATGGCTCCGGTGAACCCGTGCCGGTCTCTTCCCTGGTCACCCTGGGTGCCCGATTCGCGGCGATCCCGGCAAGCGATCCACCGGGACATCCCGCACCCCTTCTCACCCGACTCGAACCGGGCCCCTGGCGCAGGGATGTCCTCGCCCCCCGAAGCCCCGTTCCCCGTCTGGAAGTCCACCTGGCCCGCCTGCTCCAGCGCGAACGCAGACTCGATCCTCCAAAGGAGGCCGAATGACCCTCCGCACCCCGCGCAAACGCCTTCCCGGCCCTGCCCTCGCCATCCTGGCAGGTCTCCTCGGCGGCCTGGGCCTGCTCCTGCTCGTCCATCTCGGCGTCGAACTCGGCGGCCCCCGGATCGACCACAGCGGACGCCTCGCGATCACGATCAATGGCGTCCCCGAACGAATGGCGCGAGACGTCCTGCTACCGGAATCGGGTTGGGCCCTCCAGGTCCGCCTGCCCGAAGACCCGCTCGAAGCGTCGGCCTCGGAGGACGCCGCGGCATCGGTTCCCGGCGCTCCGCCCGCGCGGGCGCCCAGGAAGACCGGACCGCCGGACGGCCTGCTCGTCACGCTGCGATCCGAACGGACGGGCGCGACGATCCGGATCGAGGATCGCTTCGTCTACCACGACGGGGTCGGAAGCCTCGTCATCCCGAAGGCCCTGGGACTCACCCCCGGACTCTTCTCCATCCGCGCGATCTACGAGACTCGCGATGGCCGGCGTTTCGAGGACACCCGGCGGATTCGCATCCGCTCCTGGCTCGGGGGCCCGCCGATCGGCACGCGCCAGGTCATCTTCTTCGACTTCGGGATCGACCGGAACGGCGATGGTGTCCCCGACTTTCTCCAGGATCTCGAGCGCTTCGGACTCGCCTCCAACGCGGACGCGGAAGGCCGCGAGCTCGCCCGGATCGTCGCGAACCGGATCGAGGCCCGGGCCCTGGAACGCGTCGCTCGCGCCTATGATCCCCCCGACGATCCGAACCAGACGGGGCGCGAACGCGATCCCGTTCGTGTCCGCTTCCGCCTCGACCCGGATCCCGATCCAGCGAGCCTGACCACGCGGATCTGTGTCGGCGGGAGCGATCCGACCGGCGGGACCTCGGTCGGCCACGTCCATTTCGATCTCCGGAACCAGCTGAAATTCTCGACGGAATGCGGCGACGACCCGCCGTCGGGCCTCTTTCCCACAGGACTCATGACCTATCGCGACGCCCCTCTCTTCCAGGAGACCTTCGGCCCGTTCATGGCGGAGCGGGGCGGCGTGGCGATCGGGGAGGATCCCCTCGATCCACGCCTTCTGATCGGCCCCGAACGCGTCGGAGGACGACCGGACATCGACGCCGAGGAGGGGACCCGGCGCAAGGAAGAGATCGAGCGCGCGATCGCCCTCTTCGGCGACGTTCTCGGCTCGATCATGGCACACGAAGCGGGCCACGCTCTCGGCCTCGTCGCGGAGGGACGGCCCGCAGTCGGGCTTTTCGGGGGTCGCGAAAGGGAATTCCGCGTCCACAACCTCGATGCCTTCGGCCAACCCGAAACCACCCCATGGCTGATGAACGCCGGAAGAACCCTCCGCTTCGAAGAACTCGCCGGCAGGAGCCCCGGCGGTCCGCTTCGTTTCCGCCCGCTCAACTACGCCTATCTGCGGGATCGCATCGTGGTTCCGGAAGGGCGGCCATAGAACGAGCGCGCGATTCCCGCCTGCCAGCGCGAGCGTCGGACGAAAGCGGGGTGACATCCTCCCCCGGCAAAGCCGGGGGCATCCAGGTGGACCGCTCAAAGCGGTAATGGACGGGAAGGCGACGCCTTCCCTTGGGCCGCCTTCCAGGCGGCAACCGATCAGTCGAACTTCAACTGATCCTGTC
>DRKE01000060.1 GCA_011051925.1 Deltaproteobacteria bacterium | reverse complement strand
GGGGCCGCCTCGGCCAGGCGCGGGGAAGCACCTTCGATGGCCCGCTCGTTGCCGCCCCGCCTCAAGATCTCGCCGAGCTCGTTCAGATCGGCCGCGACTCCCGACAGCGGATGGCCCGCGCGCAGTCGGACACGAGACGTGTAGTCGCCCCGCTTGAGGGCTTTGAGATGCCGCTCGAAGGCGACGATCGGACCGAAGACGCGATGCGTGCCGGCAAGGCAGATCCCCGCCACGGCGATCGCGTAGGCGAAAGCGATCGCGATGGAAACGACGAAATAGTCGTGCTGGATCTCCCCGGCGAAGGCCCGCAGCCAGGGATCCTCGAGGCCGATCTCGACGAGGGCACCCCAGGCCTTCCGCGTGTGCCCGAGAAAGAGGAGAGCGAATCCGGTCGACACCAGGAGCAGGATGACCGGCAGCTTGATCTGCGTCCCGGGCCGGAAGCCGAGATCGATCAGCCGACGACGCGGTCCCCGGAAAGCAGCGAGTCGAAAATCCATGTCGATTCCCTCCCATCATGATCGCCGGGCAAGAGTGGCGGCCGCCCCGGGTTCGCGCTCTCCCCCGGCATGGGCGATCCCGGCAAAGGGTCCAGCCCTGCTTCGGAAGGGCAGCTACACGCTGGGATGATCGTCGTCACAGGGTCGCGCCGGGCCGGCCCCTTGTGGTCCACGTCACGCCCTCTCCGGTATGGACCCGAACGACCTGGCGCCCCCGGCAGGACTCGAACCTGCGACGCACGGTTTAGGAAACCGACGCTCTATCCTCTGAGCTACGGGGGCTGGCACGGAGTCTAGCAGAGGGGGCCCCACGGGCGGCCGCGTCGCGTCCGAGCGGGATCGGATCATGCGCAATCCACGCGCAGCGCCGCTGCAGTCGTCTCGTCCCGATCGGACCCGGAACGAGCGGCGCGCTGTTTTCTGGGTCCGTGCGCCTCGCGCCTATACAGCCAGACGTCGGGAATGGCCGATAGAACCGGGAACGGCGTCCGTTTCGCCGGCGGCCGGCGTTCGTGGATGCCGGCCGGTCCGGTCGGCGTCGTGGGGGCAGGATGACGGAACAGCGAAAGGTCGATCTGGCGATCTGGAGTGCCGCCGACGAGACGCGGGTCGTCGAGGTGGCGGGCTTCCTCGAGTCGGCCGGATTCGCGGTCCACGATCTCGATTTCTCGACCGAGCCGCCCCAGGTGATCCTGATGCTGCCCGGAAGCGGCGGGCCCCAGCTCGCATCGACCTGTACGAAGATCTCCGATGCCTATCCCCATGCGCCGGCGGTCGTCTACCACACGGCGGAGAGCGAGAATGCGCATCCGGCGGTCGACGACCACGTCTTCGAACTCCTGCCGGCTTCCCTGGCGCTCACGGCGCTTCCCGAACACATCCTGACCGTCCTGAAACGCTGGCAGCGCTTCGAGGAACTGAAATCCTCGGCCGTCACGCTCCAGCGACTCGAGTCGACGATGGATCTCGTCTACTTCGATTTCCGGCCGGCGACGGGCACGTTCCGCCCTTCGCGTCAGCTGCGGCGGATCATCGGCCATGACGCCGAGACCGACGCGATGGCGCCGAGTCCCCTGCTCGACTGCATCCACACCGACGATCGCGCCCTCTTCGCCGGGACGCTCTTCGAGGCGGCACGGAGCGGCACGCCCTTCTGCGTGCAGATCCGGCTGACCGACGCCAACGGACATCAGCGACATTTCCGGGTGCGCGGACGCGCCTTCGGCGCCCTCGACGGCGGAAGTTCGTCGCGGGTCTTCGCCGTCTGCGAGGACACGACCGATCACATGCAGCGTCTGGCCGAAGCCGAAGCGCGCTCGCGCATCGACGATCTGACGGGACTCGGCAATCGCCGCTATTTCGACGACTGCCTGGCGACCGCCCTGGCGCGGGCCAAGCGGGAGCGTGAGCAGCTCGCGCTTCTCTACATCGATCTCGATCGCTTCAAGCTGATCAACGATACCCTCGGCCACGAGGCCGGAGACCAGCTCCTTCGCGTGATCTCGGCACGCCTGTCGGATGTCGTCCGCGTGGACGACGTCGTCTGTCTGGACCACGACGTCTCGTCTCCCGAAGCCCGGGTCTCGCGACTGGGCGGCGACGAATTCACGGTCCTGCTGTCCGGGATCCATGGGCATGCGGACGCCGAACTCGTGGCTTCCCGGATCCTCAAGGTCGTGGCCGAGCCGGTCGAGATCCAGGGGCAGCTGCTCACGCCGTCCGCCAGCCTGGGGATCGCCGTCTACCCCGGCGATGGCGAGACGCCCAACGAACTGCGGAAACGCGCCGACGCGGCGCTCTACGCGGCCAAGGGGGGCGGGGGCGGATATCGTTTCTTCACCCAATCGATGGAGGATGGCGCGGTCCGCCGGCTCTCCCTCGAACACGAACTTCGCGGCGCCCTCGATCGCGAGGAGATCGAGCTCCACTACCAGCCGCGCATCGACTATCGGACGGGCGAGGTCGTCGGTGCCGAGGCCCTCCTGCGCTGGTCTTCTCCGACCCTCGGTCGCGTCCATCCCGCCGAGGTCATCCGGATTGCCGAGGATACGGGGTTCATCTCGGAACTCGGCCGCTGGGCCCTTCAGCATGCCTGTCAGGAAGCGGCCTACTGGGCTTCGGCGCGGGAAGTCCCGTGTCGGCTGTCCGTGAACGTCTCTCCCCTGCAATTCGAGCAGGGGGATGTCTTCACGACCGTCGTCGAGTCCCTCAAGCGAGCCGGTCTGCCTCCCGAGATGCTCGACCTCGAGATCACGGAAAGCCTGCTGCTTCGCGACGATCCCCGGATCGGTCATTCCCTCGAGGAACTCCGTCGCATGGGCGTCCGGATCGTCCTCGACGACTTCGGCAAGGGCTATTCCGCCCTGGCGGTCCTGATGAGCCAGCCGATCGACGTCCTCAAGCTCGATCGGCGGCTGATCGAGACCGTGGCGCCCGACGGCGACGGGAGCACGCTGCTGGCCAACGTCATCCGCATGGCCCGGGACCTCTCGCTGCATCCGATCGCGGAGGGCGTGTCCCATGCCGATCAGGCCGAGTTCCTTTCGTCGCAGGGATGCCACGAGATGCAGGGGTTCTTCTTCTCGGCCGCGATCCCGGCCCAGGCCTTTCGGGAGAAGCTCGAGCTGACCTAGCCGGCTCGGTCCCGGCGCAGGCCGGCTGCCTGTTCTTCCGGTCTCTTCCGGACCGGGACCGAGAAAGACGAGCCGGCCTCAGGGCAGATAGCCCAGCGGATTGCGCGGGGTCTCCGATTGGCGGATCTCGAAATGGACATGGGGCCCCGTGGCCCGGCCGGTCGACCCGACGAGGGCGATCTTCTGGCCCCGCTCGACGAAGTCCCCCTTGCGAACGAGCAGCCTGCTCGCATGGGCATAGACCGTCCGGTAGGCGCCGGCGTGTTTCACGATGACGACCTTGCCATAGCCGCCGAGTCGTCCCGCATGGATGACACGCCCCGCCTCGGAGGCGAAGATCGGGGTTCCCCGCTTCGCCGCGACGTCGATGCCCTCGTGCGGATGGCCCCTTCGCATCCCGAACCGCGAACTCAGGCGACCACGAACCGGCCAGGCGAATCGGAGTGAGGTCTGCACACGCGCCGTGCGCCGTGCGGGTCGCCCGGATCCGTCGGCCCGGTCGGCGGGGGCCGTCCGCGACCGCGCGAGTTCATGTTCACCGGCCCGCATGCGCCGGCGCGCGCCGGGAATGAAGAGCCGCTGACCGACCCGGAGTTTCGTGACGTCCCGGATCCGGTTGGCCCGGGCGATCTCCCGGGCCGGGATGCCATAGCGGAGGCCGATCCGATAGAGGTTCTCTCCCGGCTCGACATGATGGATCACCCCGGGTCCGGAGGGTCTCGAAGGCCCCCCTCCTCCCGCGCAGGCGCCGGCCAGGAACGAGGCCGTCAGGAAGACGAGGATCAGCGCGACCGCGGATCGTCGAGGCGGGTCGCTGCGACCCGTCCGGCGGGTTGGCACCCCCTGGGATCCTGCTGGCACGATCGATCGTTCCGGGGTCGCGTCAGGGTTCGACGACGACGGGTTGGCCGGGCTGGCTCGGCTTCGCCTGCCGCCAGCTCGAGAGCGGGCTCATCAGGCCGTTGCGGCCGATCGCGGCGACCGCGACGTATTCTTCCGGTCCGATCGAGACGAAGGCCGAATAGAGCTGCATGTAGCCGATGTCCTCGCCGCTCGGCCGGCCGACCTCGACCCGGCGTGCCTGCGCGACCGCCCCCGGCTGGGGCGCGACGTAGAGCACGAAAGCCCGGACGGAATCGGGCCGCTGATGCCCCCAGACGATCTCGTGGACGTCTTCATCGGCGTGGGCGGATCGCCCCAGGCCCAGGATGAGCAGGACGACCGTCGCGGCACCCCCCAGCCCCCGCAACCCCGCTCGCCTGCGGAACCCAGGGCCTTCTCCCCACCGCCGTCGGATCTCGTTCATCATTCCCCCCCGAGATGGGCCGGACACGGCCCGCTGAACTCTTCGGAGCATAACGCTTTCCGCTGAACTCCACCGGAGACGCTGGCGGCGGGACACGGGAGCGGTCGCGTTGGCGGCCGAGCCGCCGGCGCGCAGCGTGAAAACCGCTGCCGGAAAGGTCGTCCCCCGACCCGGATCCCGACCGGCGCGCGCCGGATCGGCTGGCTATTCTCCCCCGTCCACCGAAGCAGGAGAGAAGAGGTCCCCATGCCCCGAGCCTATGCCATCACCGCGGACGCCATCGCGCGGGAACGAGCCCGCGTCGACGACGATCTCGACCGGGTCGACATCGCGAGCATCGTGGCGCTCGACGAACTCGAGCTGCCGGACGTGAAGCCCCATGACGTGAAGATCCGCATCCTGGTCGTTTCCGCGGAGCACAACATCGCCCACGCGGCCCTCGCGGATACCGTGAACATCACGGACATGCGGGGTGGCAAGATCTATCCGGGCAACTCCGCCGTGGGTGAAGTGACGGAGGTCGGGGCCGACGTGACCCGCTTCAAGGTCGGCGACATCGTCCTCACCCATTGCAACGGAGCGCCCGATCCCAATGGCTATCCCCTTCGCATCTGGGCCTACGATCAGCCCGACTCGATCGGCTGGTATGCCGAAGAAGCCGTCGTCGGCGAATGGCAGCTCGTCCGCGCGCCCCTCGAGTGCGGCCTGAATCTGTGGGAGATCGGCGCGCTGCCCCTGCGCGCGCCGACCGCCTATCACCTCTGGCGTCGGGCCGAGGGGATCTTCCGGGTCAAGGTCAGCCAGGAGCGCCAGGCGACGATGAACGTCCTCGGCTTCGGTGGCGGCGTTTCGGAACTCTTCCTGATGTTGGCCAGGCATCGCGGCCACAACGCATTCTTCTGCTCCGGCAGCCCGGAACGCCGCGCCGCCCTCGAAGACCTGGGCATCGTCGGAATCGACCAGAAGCAGTTCAATCGATTCGCGGATCGCGCCGACGTGAAGGCCTTCGGCAAGGAAGTCAAACGACTGACGGAGGGCGCCGGCATGCACATCGTCTGCGATCTGCTGCGGGGCCCCGTCTTCGACGCCGGGATCACCGCGGCGGCCAGGGCCGGCGTGAACGTCTCGGCCGGTTGGCAGCTGGGCACGATGGTGACCTACAACTCGGCCGGCGCCTCGACCAAGCAGATCACCCTCGACCACACCCACTATGAGACGTTGATCGGGATCGAAGCCGCGACATCGCTCTATGGCCGGGTCTTCAAGCCGACGATCCATCACGAGATCTACTCCTTCGAGGATCTGCCCCGGGCGATGGCGGAGATGCAGGCCAACCGGCAGACGGGGATCCCGATCATCCGCGTCGCGGAGGAGATGCCCGAGGCCGTCCAATCGCTGATTCCCTGACGGGGACCCGGCTTCCGGACGGACCGCGAGGCCCGTCCCTTCCCGTCCATGACCGGAATTCCGGTGGCGGGGCGGAATCGAGGAGAGATCGAGATGACCGAGCGAACCCGACTGCCCGAACAGGGCGAGACCTGGCCCCGCCTTCAGGAACGACTCGGCGCGCTCGGTGCGAACGACGTCGACTGGCGCAACAAGAAATCCGCTGTCTACGTCTTCCATCCGGGCGACGATGTCATCTCGGTCGCCAAGGAGGCCTACGCGCTCTATCAGTCCGAAAACGCGCTCGGGCCTGCGGCCTTTCCGAGTCTCCGCCAGATGGAAGAAGACGTGGTCGGGATCGCGCTGGACCTGTTGCATTGCCCCGAGGAGGGGCCGGAGACCGGCGCCGGAAACATGACCTCGGGCGGCACCGAGAGCATCATCCTCGCCGTGAAATCCTGTCGTGATGCGGCCGCGGCGAAGGGCATGGACGTCCGGGGTGCCTCCATCGTCCTGCCGCGAACGGCCCACCTGGCCTTCGACAAGGCGGCCCATTATCTCGGTCTTGAGATCCGTCGCATCGAGGTGACGAGCGACTTCCTGGCCGATCCCGACGCCATGCGCGCCGCCATCGACGAGCGCACCCTCATGCTCGTCGGCTCGGCGCCCTGTTTTCCCTATGGCCTGGTCGATCCGATCCCCGCCATAGCCGAAGTGGCCCGGGAGCACGACATCTGGCTGCACGTCGATGCCTGTGTCGGTGGATACCTGAATCCCTTTGCCGAACGCGAGGGGGTCGCGATTCCCGAATGGGATTTCCGGGTCGAAGGCGTTCGCACGATCTCGGCGGACCTCCACAAATACGGCTATGCGGCCAAGGGGGCCTCGACGATCCTGCATCGCTCGGCGGAACAACATCGACATCAGCTCTTCCAGGGCGACGACTGGCCGGCGGGGGCGATGACGACCCCCACCGTCGCCGGAACGCGTCCGGGGGGCGCCATCGCTTCGGCCTGGGCCGTTCTCCACTACCTGGGCGTCGAGGGCTATCGGGAAAAGACCCGCCGGATCCTCGAGGCCCGGCGCCGGATCACGCAGGGCGTCGAAGCGCTCGGAATGCGTGTCTACGGCGATCCACGGCTCGCACTGATGGCCTTCGGTCCGGCCGAGGGAGACGATCTCTCGATCTTCGGCGTCTGGAAGGGCATGCACGATCGCGGCTGGTTCAGCGGCGTCGTCCAGGCGCCCGCCGGCATCCATCTGATGCTCTCACCCTCCCATGACGAGGTGGCCGACACCTACCTGAAGGATCTCGGCGAATCCGTCGCCGAAGCCCGGGAGCAGGGCGGGAAACAGGAAGCGGCTCCGACGCGCTACGCGTGACGTCCCATCGACACGATGCGCCCCAGGTCTGATCCGGCGACGGGACGGACGCGCGTTCCGGACCGCTTTTCGCGATGGGGGCAGGGGCCATGACCCGATCGACGCGAGACACGGAGTCCTCTTCCGGGGATGCCGGGCGCGGTCCCCGGATCGCCCGCTCACGCCAGCCCGTCTATGCGTTGCTGCTCGGGTCGGTCATCGCCCTCTTCCTTCTCACGCTCATGGAGCGGACGCTGGGGCAGCTCCGGCCGGATCCCGGCGTCGCGGCGATCCGCCGGGCCGAAAGCCTGGGGCAGCCCTTCGATCGTCGATCCCGAAGTCAGGTCGTGGCCGATCTGCGAGCCGAGGGAATCGAGGCCGTCCCCCGACTCGTGCCCGCAGGACTGCTGGAGGACGGTCCCGAGGGCGGGGTCCGCTCGAGAATCACATCGGCTGGCGGAGAACTGCTGCCCCTCGCCGGCATCGCGAATCGAACGACGGTGCTCTGCAACGAGACCGGGCAATGGGCGGTCTACGAGGCCGATGAACACGGATTCCGGAACCCGCCCGGTGCCTGGCGCCGGATCCCGGCCGATCTGCTGCTGGTCGGGGACTCCTTCACGATCGGTGAATGCGTCGCCCCCGGCGAGACCGTGGCCGACAACCTCCGCCTGACCTGGCCCGCCACCCTGAATCTGGGCTATTCGGGCAACTCGCCGCTCCTGGAACTGGCCACGCTCGTCGAATACGCGCCGGCCCTCCGGCCCCGCATCACCCTGTGGCTCTTCTTCGAGAACGATCTCTCCTGGTTCGATCTCGGGCGAAGTGCGGAATCCCCGCTCCTGATGAGCTATCTGCGGGCCGGTTTCTCCCAGGACCTGCTCCGGCGACAGCCGGAGATCGATGCCCGACTGGCGAGCCTGCTCGATTCCCGGATTGCCCAGCCGGACGAGCAGGGACCCGTCGCGGAACTCGAAGCGAGACGGGGCTCGGTCGGAAGGCGGCTTCTCGACTTCATCCGGTTGAAGAGAACGAGGCTTTTCCTGTCGCGACTTCGAGGTCGACCGGCCGGCTCCTCGCGTCCCCTCGACCACGGTTTGTTTCGCGAGATCCTCGCGCGCGCCCGGGAGATCGTCGCGGCCTGGCAGGGCGAGATCGTCGTCGTCTTCCTGCCCGGCGCGTGGCAATTCGATCCGAACGCGCCTGCGCCCCGCTGGACGCGTTCCGATCTCGCCCGCGCGATCCGGGATGACGCCCGATCCGTCGGGCTCGACTTTGTCGACGTCGCCGCCGCCCTCGCCCGCCAGCCCGATCCCCTTTCGCATTATTCCTACCGGGGAGAAAGCCTGCTCGGATCTCCACACATGAATGCCGCCGGATACGCCCTGGCGGCATCCGTGATCCGGGATGCGATCCGTCAGGGATCCGGCACGGCAGAAGCGGGCCTCTCCTTCCCTTCTTCGTCCGCTTCCTCCCCATCCGCCCGACGAAGCCAGATCTCCCGCCAGTAGGGAAAGATGCCGCGGGGACAGAAGAGGCGATGGACACTGCATTCGGATTGGCAGACGACATTCTCGAGGATGATGCAATCGTTCTTCATGCGAACCATCCGTCCCGTTCGCTCGTCCAGGATCTTCTCGACCCGCGCCCGAACCCGGAACGTCTTGCCGCAATAGCGCACCATCTCGGGCGCGAAATCGAGACCCCGATTCGACATTCCCTTCAGCGTGTCGAGAATCTCGTCGTGGGATCTGACCGTGACGAGTTCCCCGGGCTGCAGGTCGAGGCGTCCGGTCGGCGTCCTTCCCTCGACCCGGCCGGGATGGTAGGGCCAGGCGGGCTCGCCGAAGAGGCGAGCCAGCCGATCGTAGAGCCGCACCTTCATGCGGAAGCCGCGGCCGTAGACGAGCCGGGCGGCGAAACGCAGGATCGCGACGCGCAGCAGGTATGAAAGTAGAACGTTGCCCGACAACCAGTCGCGCAGGTATTGTCGGGGCGCCCGCGACGAGAGCGGTGTGGTCGCCTCGAGAAGCTGCGTGATCTGGCAACGCCAGGTCGTCTCCCCGCATTCCGTTTCCGTCGATCGGATCGCGCGCTCTTCGACGATCGCCCGCGTGCATCCGCCGCCCGGCTCCGGATGGGTCGGCGCGCCCCCGACCCGATCCTCCGCAAGCGACCAGAGCCGATGGGTTCGGGGGGGGTCGGTCCGCTCGAGCCAGGCTTCCTTCCAGAAGATCAAGCAGGCCGCCTCACAGCCTCCATGCGCCGCCCCATCACAGCGGAGATCCTCCAGGTGGACGGCTTGCCGCATCCGAAGGGCACGGATCTGGCCCGAGATCGTGTCGCAGGTCTTGTCGGCGCGACGATGGACACGATAGGTCCGCCCACAATACCGGAACATCTCGGGCATGAAGGGAAGCCCGTCGAGCTCGCCCTTCTGGTCGAGGGTCGCGAGGATCGCCTCCTCGCTTCGAACCCGGACGAGTTCGCCACGGCGAAGGTCGAGGGGTTCCCCGATCGACGATCCCGCTTCAGCCATCGGCCGACTCGTCCGCACCGGATCCCCGCAATCCCGATCGAGCGGCAGCGCCTCCGTTTCCCAGTATCATTTCGAGAACATAACGGGAACGCCGAGCCGATGTCGATCGGTGATCGGCTTCCCATCCGGGATTGCCGGTGGCCTGCGGGCGGATGAGGCACACGGGCCGCCGGGCCCGCGCGGGACGAAGAGCCTTGCATCCGCCCGGAGTTCGGGGATCACCGGCACGCCCTGAGCGGAACGGGAAGGGACGAGTAGAGGCATCGTGAGAACGAAGATCGCCAGGATCCTCGCATGAGTTCCCCTGTCGAGGGCATGAGCGTCCTCGTGACGGGCGCGACAGGCTTCATCGGGCGTGCCCTCTGCCGGGCGCTCGACGCCGAGGGGGCGATCGTGCACGCCCTGTCGCGGGGTGGCCAGAAGCCCGAGGGCGCGACCGATGCCTGGGCCTGCGATGCGGCGGACCACCCTTCGCTCAGCCGGGTGGTGCATGCCGTTCGCCCGGCACTCGTCTACCACCTGGCCGCCCAGGTGACGGGGACGCGCGAAGTCGAAGCGGTCCTGCCGATCTTCCATGCGAAGCTCACGAGTTGCGTGAATCTGCTCGTGGCGACCCAGGATCTTGCGGAATGCCGGGTGGTTCTCGCGGGCTCCCTCGAGGAGCCCGATATCGGCACGATGGGCCCACTCGTCTCACCCTATGCCGCGGCGACCTCGGCGGCCACGGCGTTTGGCGAGATGTTCCATTCGCTCTACGACCGCGCGATCGTGACCGCCCGCATCTTCATGGCCTATGGACCCGATGATCCGAATGGGGATCGCCTCGTGCCCTACGTGACGAGAATGCTCCTCCGTGGGGAGTCCCCGGAACTCGGGTCGGGCATGCGGGAGGTCGATTGGATCTACATCGACGATCTCGTCCGGGGCCTCGTCACCCTCGGCGCGCCCGATGGGCCGGTCGGAGGGCATGTCGACCTCGGGTCGGGCCGCCTCGTTCCGATCCGAAGCGTCGTCGACCGCCTGGTCGAACTCGTCGGCAGCCGCATCCAGCCGCGTTTCGGTGCCCGTCCCGATCCGCCTGGCGAGCGGATCCGGGCCGCGGATCTGGCGTCGACGCGCGCGCGGATCGACTGGACTCCCCGCGTGTCACTCGACGAAGGGCTCCGACGCACGGTCGACTCGATGCGGGTTTCCTGAGCCCGGCGTGCCCGATGGCGCGCGCCGTCGCGCCTACGATTCCCTGGGGCTGAACAGGATCTTCCGCACGTGAAAGGCTTCGGCAAAGCCGCCGGGCAGCTTCGATTCCACACCGCGAAGAGCCATGAGTCCGCGGAACGCGCCCAGGTCGAAAGCCGGCTTGTCCCGCTGGCTGGCGTATTCCCCTTCGAGGATCGAAAGCTTCCGTTCCACCGTCGCGACGTCGAGGGGAACGAAGAGATTCGGCGAGCCGAGATCGCCGTCCCATTTCGGAATCTCGTATTCCAGGACCAGATGGTCGCGATAGGCGTTCCAGGTGAGATCGGAGATCAGCCGATGGTCCTGATGACGGTCCTGCCGGTAGTGGGTGAAGACGAGGTCCGGAACGAAGTCGGGCCAGGTGCCGTGGAGCGCCTCCTTCACGCGAGCGCCCTCCCACGGCAGGTAGCCATCCCGAAAGGACTCGATCCGGATGCCCTCCTCCGTGGGTGCGACCCCGAAATGCACCAGACTCCGACGGGTTTCGCTTCCTCGCGGTTCCTCCCCGCTGAAGACGTGCCAGCGGATCTCGACGTCGGGATTCCACTCGCGCAGCCGCAGGAGAGTCCCTCCGCAGCCGATCTCGATATCGTCACAATGGGCCCCGAGGCAGAGAACACGAAGCGGCCGTGGTCCCCCGTCCAGGCAGGGGAAGAGCGGAATCATGGACGACCCTTCCTCGCCGGAGTGTTCCAGACCTGCCAGGGCGTGTTGCCCTCGCGCACGAGACGCTCGAAGGCGCTCTTGTCCTTGAAGGTGTCCATGCTCCGCCAGAATCCATCATGCGGATGCGCGATCAGGTCCTCCTTCTCGATCAAGCGTCCGAAGGGCTCCTCGACGAGGTCCTCCCCCTCCCGGATCAGGTCGAAGATCGCGGGCCGGAAGGCGAAGAAACCGCCGTTCACCCGCACGTCGGATCGGCTCACGTGTCTCATGCCGTGGACGAGACCCGACGAATCCGCCTCGACGATATGGAAGGTCTGGGGAGCGACCACACTGACGAGCGACGCGGTCTTCCCGCTGCGTTCGAAGGTGTCGAGGTAGCTCGACAGATCGAGATCGCTCAGACCGTCGGCATAGTTCGCCAGGAAGATCTCTTCCCCCTCGAGATGCTCGCGAACCGCGCGCAGGCGCATCCCGATATTCGCGTCCTGGCCCGTATCGACGAAGGTGATCGACCAGTCCTCGATGTCGCTGCCGAGAAGCCGCGTCTCACGACCGCCCCGATCGAGGATGAAGTCGTTGGTCATGCGCTCGTCGTAGTGGATGAAATAGTTCTTGATGGCCTCGGCCCGATATCCGAGACAGAGGACGAAATCACGATGTCCGAAATGGGCGTAGTATTTCATCAGATGCCAGAGAATGGGCCTGCGACCGATCGGGACCAGGGGCTTCGGAATCGTTTCGGAGTAGTCCCGGAGTCGCATCCCCATTCCGCCACAGAAGAGAACCACCTTCATCTCACTCGCTCCCGCCCCGTGCCTCGAAGGACATCAGGGCAATACCCGTACTTCAGGGATCGGAACGACGAATCGCCCATTCCAGTCCCGGATTCCGGCCATCTGCTCCATGATCTCCTCCTTCAGGTTCCACGGAAGGATCAGGAGATAGTCGGGCCGGGTTCGGGCGATCTCGTCGGGATGCTTGATGGGAATATGGGTTCCCGGCAGGAACCCCCCCTGTTTGTGGGGGCTCCGGTCGACCGTGTAGTCGAGGAAGTCACTCCGGATGCCGCAATAGTTCAAGAGCGTGTTTCCCTTGCCCGGCGCGCCGTATCCGACGATCGTGCGGCCTTCATTGCGTGCGGAGATCAGGAAAGAAAGCAGCTTCCTTTTCGTCGCCTGCACGCGTTCCCCGAACCGAGAATGATAGGCGAGCGTCCGCATCCCCGCCGCGATCTCGCGGGCCCGGAGGTCGTCGACGCGGCGATCGATCCGACGCGTCTCGTTTCCCGCATGCCGGCCGTAGACGCGCAGGGAACCCCCATGGGTCGGCAGTTCCTCCACGTCGAAGACGACGAGACCATGCCTGGCGAGGATCTGCTCGATGGTTCCGAAGGAGAGATAGGAGAAGTGCTCGTGGTAGATCGTGTCGAACTGGTTTCCCTCGACCAGTCGCTGGAGATGGGGAAACTCGAGGGTCAGGACGCCCTCTCCCGCGAGCAGGATGGCCAGGCCCGCTACGAAATCGTTGATGTCGGGAACGTGGGCGATGACGTTGTTCGCGACGATCAGGTCGGCTCTCCCCGAGGCTGCCGCGACCTCCCTCGCGACGTCCCGGCCAAAGAATCGCACGAGCGTCTCGATTCCCCGTTCCCGGGCGACGGCTGCCGTATTCGAAGCCGGTTCGATTCCCAGCACCCGGGTGTGCCGCGCCTGGAAATACTGAAGCAGGTAACCGTCATTGCTCGCGATCTCCACGACGAAGGAGCGCGCGTCGATCGAGAACGTTTCCCGCATCCGTTCGACATAGCGTCGTGCATGGTCGAGCCAGCTCGAGGAGTAGGACGAGAAATAGGCGTACTCCCCGTCGCCGAAGATCTCCTCGGGCGGGACGAACTCCTCGAGCTGGACGAGGAAGCACTCGCTGCACACCCAGACGTGGAGAGGATAGAAGGGTTCCATCTTCGACAGATCCGAGGCGCGAAGGTGTTTCTGGCAGAGCGGCGACATCCCGAGGTCGACGAAGGTATGCTCGAGACGCGTCCCGCAGAATCGACAGCACGGCTCCTCGGTGGCGGGCATTGCAGCGTTCGTCATGCCGACTCGTCCAGCCCGGTCTTCCAGCGAAGATCGGCGTCGAGTTCACCCCGCTCCGAGAGTTCCTGGATCCTGCGGATCCGGAGGTATCGGCTTCCCTCGAGATCCGTCGCTTCGAGGCCTTCCCTTTCATAGTCGCGCAACAATTCCTCGACGCCACGACGGACCGTCCAGCAGGGGTCGTAGCCGGGCAGCTCCCGCTCGATCTTTCCGAAATCCACGCGATAGCAGCGTGGATCGGGGCCGGCCCCGGACTCGAACTCGACCCGGCTTCCCGGAACGACATCCTGGACGATCGCCGCGACATCGGCGATCCGATAGTTCTCCGGACTGCGGCCGACGTTGAAGGCCTGGCCATGGATGCATTCCCTGGGCGCCCGGAGGGCGGCCATGAAGGCCCGGCTGAGATCTTCCACGTGAACGAGGGGCCGCCACGGCGTGCCGTCGCTCTTCAGCAGGACACGTCCGGAGGTGAAGGCCCAACCGACGAGATTGTTGACGACGAGATCCCCGCGCAGGCGCGGTGAACTCCCGTAGACCGTCGCGTTCCGCAGGAAGACCGGACTGAAATCGTCGCTTGCCAGGCCTGCCACGTCCTTTTCGACGAGCACTTTCGACTCCGCATAGGGCGTGACCGGACTGAACGAGGCGCTTTCATCCAGGATGTCGTCGGGACTCGCCGCCCCATAGACGCTGCACGACGAGGAATAGAGGAATCGTCCGACGCCGGCCTGCCGGGCCAGTCCGGCCAGGCGGACGGACGCCACGTGGTTGATGTCGTACGTACAACGCGGGTTCAGGTTTCCCAGCGGATCGTTCGAGATCGCGGCGAGATGGATCACGGCATCGAAGCCCTCGAGATCTCCGGCACGAACATCACGAATGTCGCGTTGCAGGGTGGGAATCGCGTCGGCCACGCGTCCGAAGTCACAGCCGCGAAAGAGCCCGCTATCCAGCCCCGCGACCTCGAACCCCGCGCGAGAGAGGAACGGTGCCATCACGGTCCCGATATAGCCCTCGTTCCCGGTGATCAGGACGCGCATGCCCCTCCTCTTTCCCGCTGCCCCGGCGATCCGCATCGTTCGAGCAGGTCGTGCTCTTCCAGGCGTTCCGCTGCATTCCGGAGGATCGCCCAGGGCAGCCCGGATCGTTCCGCGATGGAGAGTAGATCGTTCGTCCCATCGGAAAACTGAAGGATCCACAACATCGCCTGGGACAGGCTTCGGGGATCCGCTTCGCCGCCCATTCCGCGGTAGAGGCCGCGGCGCCCCAGTTGCGGCTCGCCGAACGGCGCCCGATTGCGGTAGCGGCCGTTGGTTTCGAGGATCGCAAAGACCTCGAGAAGGCGATCCGCGGCCTCCTCGAGGAGCGGAATGTGAACGAAATCGAGGTTGTCCGCCGAGCTGTGATATTCGGGAAACTCGCCGTGGACGCCCCGCATGAGGGAGCCGACGGGCAGCCGGAAACCCGGCGAATTGTATTGACGTTCGTCGTAGCCGTAGGGGTGGAAGTCGCGGATCTCGAAATCCCCTTCCGAGTTCCGGAGTACGAACTCCATCACACGGTCGATCTCGGCATGCCCGGACAGGGTTCGCTTGTAGCGCAGGGGCTCGTCGTTTCCGAGGCAGACCAGGGTGAGGCCATGGGCGATCCGGTCCAGCCGGTGCCGATTCCGTTCGAGCCAGGTGATCGCGCCGATCGTGCCGGGGATGAAGAGGAAACGATACGAGAGCCCCGGTTTCCGCTTCGCGAGTTCGGCCGCGAGCCAGGTCGCGACGGCGATCCCGGAAAGGTTGTCGTTGCACAACGAAGGATGGCAGACGTGGGTCGAAACGAGGACTTCCTTCTCGCTCTCTCCGGCGATCAGCAGCTCGCCATAGCTGAGGGCCCCGGCTTCGAGGGTCGAGTCGATGCAGACCTCGTATTCCCCCGGCTCGAGCCGGATGCGCTGGGCATGGGGCAGGCAGAATCCCCAGCTCTCCTCGTAGTAGGCCGTACGGTACGGAATCCAGTCCGGGTGTTCGGGCAGGGAGTGGAGATGGGCATCGAGCTCCGCGAGGGCCAGCCGCTGCGGGGGAACGGGCCGGCTGTAGTTCACGACGTGCAGGTTCGACGCCTTGTAGTCGACGATGCGCTGTCCGGAGGCGTCCTTGATCCAGGCATCCCGGATGTTCCATTCCGGCGGCACGGTCCAATCGAGCACCGGGGTTCCGGTGGCGACCTCGTGTCTCTCGAGGGGAATCCGCTCGGCGATGATCCCGAGGGTCTCGCGCAGCCCGTCGCCGGTGATGCTTCGGCAGATCGGATAGAGCGCTTCGATCAGGGCTTCCATTCCGGGCCCGCGTTCTTCATTCACGACGGTTCTCCTGCGAGGCGGCGCAGGCCGTCGATGCGAGGACACCGCGAAGATCCTTTGGCAGATCGGGAAACCGGGCATCGCGCTCGGAAAGGATCCGCGGCGGATGGGGCCAATCGATCCCGACTGCCGGATCGTCCCAGCGGAATCCCCGAGCGGCTTCGGGCCGATGGCGCGCCCCCATCTCGTAGAAGACCTCGCATTCGTCCCTGAGCGTGAGGAATCCATGGGCGAAGCCTTCGGGAACGTAGAGGGCCCGTCGATTGGCTGCGCTCAGCTCGAAGCCTGCCCATTGCCCGAGTGTCTCCGAGTCGGGTCGGAGGTCCACGATCACGTCATGGATCGCCCCCTGCGTGCAACGCACGAGCTTGGTCTCCGCTTCGGGACCCACCTGCCAGTGCATGCCCCGGAGCGTGCCCTGTTTCGCATTGAAGGAGATGTTGCTCTGGACCCAATCGGCCGCGAGACCTCGCGCCTCGAACTCGTCCCGACAGAAACTGCGCGCGAAAAAGCCCCGAGCGTCCCGATGGGGCTCGATCTCGAGGAGGCAGGCGCCCGGCAGCTTCGTTTCATGGAAGATCAAATCAGGCTCCGACCTGGCCGGCCGGCGCCAGGCGCCGACGGATCCCGGCAATCGCGCCCGGGAGCTCCGCGCGGAGGATCCAGGCCGAGGAAGGAATCCAGATCAGGACGATGACGGCGATCGCGCCGGCGAGTCGAGCCATCGCCCCCGCCCCCTGCCCCTCGAGCCATCCTCCGGCCGACAGGCCCGCGAAGCTCAGCACCACGGCGAGGAGTGTGAGGGCGAGATCCGCGCCCAGTCCCGGCAGGCCGAGGTGGCGAAGCGCCGTCGTCAGGACCGCGTAGCGAAACAGCTCGGCCCCCGCGAGGCCGGCGATGGCGCCCGCCGCGCCGAAAGCGTGGACCCCGACCGGAAGCAGGACGATCATCGCGAGGAATTTGAGCCCATTGGCAAGCACCAGCCATCTCGGTTGGCCGACGGCGAGGACGGCTGCCCCACTCGACGCCTGGGGAATCTGGATCCAGGCGGCCACCGCCAGGATCTGGAGCATCCAGCCCGCGTCCGCATAGCGCGGATCATAGAGGATCTCGATCAGGGGACGGGCACCCGCCGCGAGACACGCGACCGGCAGCACGCCGAGCGTCAGAAGCGGCATCAGCGCTCGCCGGTAGGCCCGTCCCAGGCGATCCCGGGAAGCGTTCCGCTGGCTCAGGGCCGGGAAGACGACCGAATGACCGATCTGCCAGACGATCTGCGTGGGAATCGCCGACAGGGTCGCCGCGATGCTGAAGACGCCCAGGGCGGAGACCGAGAGGAGACGGCCGAAGATGAGCCGATCGGCCTGCCCGGCGAGAAAGAAGAGGATCGTACTCAGGAAGATCCATTTGCCGAAGGCGAAGAGCTGCTGACGGGACGCCCGATCCCAGGCCAGGCGGGGGGGGTGATCCCGACAGGCGAGATGGCTGATCAGCATCTTGGCCACACAACCGACCAGCCCCCCCCAGACGAGCGCCCAGACCGAGGGCTGCTGCCAGGCCCAGCTGATCGTCGCGGCGGCCGTGATCGCCTGCCCGAGGATATCGATGATCGCCAGCTTCCGGATCTCCAGGTGGCGCCTCAGACGAAGCAGGGAGATCGAATTGAACCCGCTGATCACCGCCGTCAGTCCCGCCACGAGGATGATCCTGCGCAATTCGGGCGCCGAGTAGACGGTCGCCATCGCATCGGCGAAAAGCGCTGCGAAACACCACAGGACGAACCCTCTCAGGATCTGGAGGGTCCATGCCGTGTCGAGGAAGACCGGGTCGTCGCCACGGCGGTTCTGGACGACGCTGGCGGCAATGCCCATGTCCGAGAACATGGCCAGACCCGTCATCAGGACGCTGACCAGGGCCATCAGACCAAAAGCCTCGGGCGCGAGAAGTCGGGTCAGCACCAGACTGCTGGCCAGACGCAGTCCGTACTGGGCAGCGAACCGGACGCCCGTCCACAGACTGCCGTGAACCGCCCGTGTACCGAGAGACGGTTGAGGTGCGGCCGGGGGCTCGGGCTCGGATCGGGCTGGGATCCCTTCCCGACTCACGATCCCGGTCGCGTCGACGGCGTGACCCGAAGCCGCTTCATCTCGAATCCCCACCCCGTTTCAAACGCTCCCCGCCCTGTCCATCGGCCGGACACCCCTCCGACTATAGCAATCGGCCTCCCCTTCGGGTCATGGAACGGGCCTATCATCCCCTTCACCTCGGATCCGGAAGGCCCTCCGCAAGACCGCTCCGAAAGGGCCGGATCAGACGACCTTCGCGAACACGGAGGCACCGGATTCGGGTATGGTGGAAGCGGGCGTCTGGGCGAAGAGCATCAAGCTCCAGACGTCCGTGCCCGATTCAACGAAGACGGCGACTTTCGTCAGAAGGGCGTCGAAAGGGCCTGGCGGCGGCGGGATCCGCGCCGGTGCAGACGGACGGGGACAGCGCAGCGGCCAGGGCGTCGGGGTCCCGATCCCGATCCGGGACGGGATGCGACGTCGGGAAGACGCCGGTCGCAAGGCGCGCTCCGGCGCATGTGGAATTGAAGAAGAGCCATCCGGGGCGACGCGACCAGACGGGTCATCAGCACGAGGAAGAACGAGTGTCGGAGCGCACCCCGCGAATCAGTTTCGGCGTTCCCGTCCGCAACGGCGAGGACTCCATCGGCCGATGTCTGGATTCGATCCTCGGACAATCCTTCGAGGATTTCGAGATCGTCGTATCGGACAACGCGTCGACCGACTCGACCCGCTCCATCGTCGAGGCCTATGCCGAACGCGATTCCCGTATCCGCCTCTCGGTCCATCCGGAGAATGTCGGCCTGATCGAGAATTTCAACCGGGTCGCGCGGCTTGCGACGGGGGAGTTCTTCCGCTGGGTGGGGGCCGACGACTGGCTCGAACGCGACTGTGCCAGCGAATGCGTGGCGGCGCTCGAAGCCCATCCCGAGGCCATCGTGGCGACCAGCTATTTCGATCTCGAACGGGAGGACGGGAAATCCGAATACGTCGAATATACGGGAGAGTTTCTCGAGTCCCCCGACCCGGTCCGCCGACTGGAGCGCATGCTGTATTTCTTCCATGCAGGTGCGGCCGTCTATGAGCCGAACTACAGCATGATCCGCCGCAAGGCCCTGCTGGAAACCGGTCTCCTGCGCATCCATCGCAAGAACGACTGGATCCTCTCCGTACAGCTGGCGCTGGCGGGGCCCTTCGTCCACGTGCCGAAGCTGCTCTTCCATCGCTGGTGGCCGGCGCCGACCCACGCCGACCTCCAGGCGCTCCCCGCCCGCCTCCACCCGGTTCGACAAGCCGAGCTCGGTCTTTCCGCCTACCGGCTGCTGCAGGGGCTGCGCTCCGTGGTCGCCGAAGCCGAGCTCTCCGGCGCCCAGCGTCGGGCGTGTCAGCGGCGTGTCCTCGGGTTCTGCGCGGACGAATGCTGGAAGGGCCTCTCGAACCGGTTCCGACGCTTTCGCCGTGACCGGCTCGGGCTCACGCGGGAGCGGCTCTTCCGCTGACGGCCCGTCCCCACGGCCGGCCACGGCCGCGGGGGCCCGCGAATCGGGCGGGCGCTACGATTCCTGTGTTCCGCAGGACGCGAGCCCGGTCGACAGGGGCTTTCCCGTGTCGTCTCGGGCTCTTGTGACTGCAGTCACGGGCGTTTCCAGCGCGTATTCCGAAACTCAATCCGTGACGATCGAAAGGCACGCCCCCGGGCGATGCACGGATGCGAAGACGAAAACGACTGATGAGGCGCGGGAAAGCCGGAAACCGGACTCCGGCGCGCGTGAAAAGCTCGAGAGGAGCCCTGATATGAGTCCCCGGTGTCGATTCTTCGAGCGATCCAAGCGGTGCGGCCTGTACGGTTTGGCGCTGCTGGGCCTGGTCATCCTCGCCCCCGGGACCGCCATGGCCCGGACCGAGATCCTCCGCTGGACCCATTCCCGAGCAGGCGAGGTCGTTCGTTGGGAGGCCCATGTGGGTCCGAGTGCCGGCAACTACGACCAGGTGATCCAGCTCAGCAACCCCGAGGTCGATCCGGGCGGCGTGTTCCAGGCGTCCATCGAGGTCCCCGATTCGGCCGTCGTCTTCATCGCGCTGCGCGCCATCGGTCCCGGTGGTGTCGAAAGCCCGCTGTCGAACGCGCGGGAACGCGCGCCTGTCGCGAATGGCGGGGGCGGGGGAACGGGCGGCGGTTCGACGGTCGTTCCGGTCGGTGCGGGTCAGGTCATCCCCGTCTCCCCCGATGCCGTTCATCGGGAGGATTTCCTCGGAAGCCCGCTCGGTGATCGCGCGGAAGGATGGATCGATACCCGGGCCAACAACAGCCTTTCGACCGATGACACCCTCTTCTCGGTCGTCGATGTCGCTGGCGATCGGGCGCTCTCGACTTCCTCGGCCCTCTCCGACATCCATTCCCATGTCGTCGGGAGCGGCTTCGACTGGTCGGACATGACGCTCACAGGCCGCTTTGCCCTGGATCGGGACGAAGCGGGGATGGGCGTGACGGGCTATAGCCAGTTCACGAATGCCGACCGCTACTACCGTCTGGGACGCGCACCGGGAGGCGGCTTCTCGATCGTCGGTCATCCGCAGCTCGGTTGCGCCAACGCGGCCACCGGCGTGACGCCGCAGCCCGGGACCTGGTACCGGTTCGAGTTCAGCATCAACAGCGAATCGGGCCAGAACCGCATCCAGGCCCGGGTCTGGCCCGAGAGTGATCCCCGGCCGAGTGGACCCCAGGCGGAATGCATCGACTCCGCGCCGGGACGCCCGGCGGGCGGAACGATCGGTGTCTGGGCGTCGGGGCCCGGGCAGAAATACTGGGACGACCTCGAAGTGACGACCGCGAGTGCACCGCCTCCAGTGCCCCTCGCTCCACCGATCCTGATCGAGGTCGTTCCCGCGGCCCAATGATCCCGACCGCACGCATGCCAGCCCGCCAGCCTCGTGCCAGCAGGCCGGTCGGGGCTGTCGTGCATCCGGCTTCGTCCGACGTTCTCCGGCAGCCTGCTAGGATCTCTTGGCTCCGCCGCTCTTCCGGCCGGGTCCGGAAGAGCAGACGGTTCGAAGGGCGACACGGATTTGAGCGATCGGAACGAAGAGCGGGATGAAGAGCGGAACGAAGTCGATCGGCTGACGCGGCGGGCCTTTCTTTCGCAGACGCTTCGTCGCGGAGGCGCGGTCGGCGCCGGGTTGTCGATCGTCGGCCCCGCTCTTCCCCTCCACGCGACGCCCCCGCCTTCCCCGTCCCCGGTCGATCGCCCTGCGCGAACAGGCGATCCGGCGCCCCGAATCCGCCGCCGGGTCCAGCTGGGCCGGACCGGAATCGAGGTGCCCGACATCAGCTTCGGAAGCTTCGCCCTCGAATCGGATGAAGCCCTCGTCCGCCATGCTCTCGATCGCGGCGTCACCCATTTCGATACGGCCGAGAGCTATGGCGAGGGTCGTTCCGAGGAGGTTCTCGGCCGGGCTCTTCGAGGCCGTCGTCATGAAGTGACCCTGACGAGCAAGTTCTGGGCGAAGCCCGAGCACACCACGGAATACCAGATGGGTGTCCTGGAACGAAGCCTGCGGCGTCTCCAGACGGACTACATCGACATCTATCTCAACCATGCGGTCAACGATGTCGCCCGACTCGAGAGCGAAGCCTGGCTGACCTTCGTGGAGCGGGCCCGGCGCGATGGAAAGATCCGCGCGGTGGGGATCTCCGGCCATGCCGGCCGGCTGGGCGAATGCCTGACCCATGCCCTCGACAGCGGGATCGTCGACGTCATCCTCGTCGCCTACAACTTCTCGCAGGAGCCCAGTTTCAGGGAAAACCTCACCCGATACCTGAAGGATCTCGCGGCGAGTTTCGATCTCGTGACCACCCATCCAGACCTGCCCCGGCTCCTCGATCGGGCCCACGCCGAGGGCGTCGGGGTCATGGTGATGAAGACCCTCAAGGGTGCCCGCCGGAATGACATGCGGCCCTTCGAGACCGCCGGCGGCACGTTCGCCCAGGCCGCCTTCCGATGGGTGCTGTCGAACCCTTCGGTCGATGGCCTGGTCGTTTCGATGAACGATCGGGCCATGGTGGACGAATACGTCGCCGCCTCGGGCTCGGGCCCGCCCCGAGGAGAAGACCTCGCCCTGCTGGCCCGCTACCTCGCCTTCAACGCCGGCCGCGCCTGCCAGATCGGATGCGGACGCTGTGAGGCCCGATGCCCGGCGGGCGTTCCGATCGCGGATGTCATGCGCATGCGGATGTACGACCGGGACTATGGATTGCCGGCCATCGCGGCCCGGGAATACGCGGCGCTCGCGACGGATGCCACCGCATGCCTGGCGTGCGATGGCGCCCCCTGTGCTTCGGCCTGCCCGAACGACCTGCCGATCGCGGGGTTCAATCGGGAGACCCACCGACGACTCCGGTCCGTCGGATAGCGACCGTCGATCAATCGACGAGCACGCCGCTCACGATCACACCGTCCTTCCGCGCAAAACGCCCCGTGATCCGCTGCCGATCCGCCGAAGCAGGCAGACTCGCATCGAAGCGACCGGCGACGGGGTCGATCTCGAGTTCGACTTCGTGGAAGCCCCAGAAGACCCGGATCCTGGGGAAGAACGCCTTGTAGACCGACTCCTTGGCGCTGAAGAAGAGCTTGACCCAGCGGGCTCGATCCGACCGGGGATCGGGATCCGATGGCGTGATCGAGGGGGCCGAGTCGAGCCAGGTCTGCTCGAAGGGCGTACAGACGACCCGCTCGACCCCGTCCCGGACGGCGACGTCGGGCTCGATGTCGATGCCGATTCCCGACCCATGGGCCGCCCGCGCCAGGGCTGCGACGGCCAGCGTGCGGCTATGGGAGATCGAACCGACGATGCCCTCGGGCCAGATCGGCACGCGGTCCGCGTCCCGCAGGATCGGTCCTGCGGCCACGCCGAGCTCCGCGAGCAGGCGGTGGGCGAGTCGCCGACCCGTGGCGAACTCGTTCTTCCGGGTCCGGACGGCGCCTTCGACCAGTGCCCGTTCCGCGGCCGACAGGTCGGCCAGTTCGTCGCGGACAGGGGCGATCCCGATCCGGACGGTCGGCTCGAAGAGGTCCCGGACGAGCGCTTCCGAAGCGGCCGCATCGGAGCGGAGGAGGGTTCCGGCTGATTCCTTCTGGCTCACGGGTCCCCTGCCCCCACCTTCACTCGTGGATCGTTTCGAGGGGCCAGACCCCGTCGAGTGCCGCGTCGACGGCGAGATCCATGGCCTGGAGCTTGCTGCGTGCGCTTTCGAGCTCGCCCTGCTCGAAAGGCGTGCTCAATCGGACGAGCGCGCCATCTGCCCGATCGGCATGCAGTCGCGTCCAGAAATGATGCCAGCGAAGCGCCCAGGTCGACGTGATTCCGGTCGACGTGCGCGTCCGGTACCAGAAATGGACGAGGCGCATCTGGCCTTCCTGCTCGACGACGAATTCCCGGACCCGCAGCCGGGCGCGGCGTCCGCCGAGCACGACCTCTTCGGCCCCCCGGATCCTCCAGCCCTGGGCCGGATAGCAGATGTCGGGGGTGTGCTCGGGCGTGCCCCCCCGTGCGGTACCGTAGTAGCCGATATAGACGAATACGACATAGCCCAGGGGATGCACGTAGGCGCGCTGGAGATTGGCATCCGCCCGCAGCATCCTGGCGACGGCCTGGTCCATCTCGAGATCGACCGCGTGCCAACCGTTCAGGACCGGGGGGAGTCCGGCGAGCTGCTGGACGTCGAGACGGGGCTCCGGTCGCAGGGTCAGCCACCAGGCGGCCGATCCCGTTGCCAGCAACAGGACGAGCAACAGGAGCGCCTGGCGGGAACTCGTCTTCACGCTCGGACTCCGGGGCTCGTGGAGGAAGCCGGCCGGCGCCCCATCGTGAGGAGGCCCCCGGCCCCGAACCCGATTCCCAACCAGGGCCATCCGTCCAGGAAGGCGCGCAATGCGGTCGGCGCCACGCCCCGAGCGAGGGCTAGGCCAACGGAAACGACGAGTGCCCATTGGACGATCAGCGCGAGCGCCGCTGCCTGGAGACTCCTGCGAAGAGCCGCTGCGGTCGAAGCCCGGTACCGGACGGCATGGCACCAGCCGAGTCCGGCCGCCATCAGGGCCAGGGGCAGGCCCCCGTCGATCGGCGACCATTCGAGGGATCCGGCCGCCGACACGAGCTGGTCACGATGGTACTCGACGCCGGCCCCCAGCCAGCGCGCGACCCCGATGGCGCTCGGCAGGAAGAATCCGGTCGAGAGGGGTTCCGCCAGGTCCAGCAGAACGTGTGGAACGGGCACGGACCAGAGGAGCAGGATCGCGGCCCGCCAGGAGGCCCAACCCGTCGCGAGACAGAGGCCCATCGCGGACAGCACGAGTCCCACCCGCCCCCCGCGGAGGACATCGCCGGCGACAGCCAGCAAGCCGATCAGCAGACCGGCGCCCACCAGTATCCAACCCCATCGCGAACCCCGAACGGGGGCCGCCTCGCTTCTCGCGGTCCACCACGCGAGGAAGGGAAAGACGAGCGTCGCGCGTGTCCAGGGGAAGGCTCGAAGATGCGCCACCAGATCGACCAGGATGGGCGAGAACGCGAAGAGCCAACCGGACCAGAGGACCACGGGCCACGCAGGCCCGGAGAAGCCGGATGCCGACGGGCCGGGATTCCTCGTTTCGATCGGGGCTTCCAATCACTGCATCCGTGGAACGGACCCGAGCACCGGCAGATGGAATGCCTGCTCGACCTCCGAAGCATCGACGATCACGGCATCGACGAACTCGAGCAGGATCCCGGCGAACAGGGCCAGCCCGATGCTTCCGATGATCCCGACGGCGATGTACTTCGTCGGCGAATTGTCGGGCTTGTTGGGCGGAACGGCCTTGTCGAGGATCGTTGCCCGTTCGCCCTGCTGTGCCGATTCGACGGCCTCGGCCAATTCCGCCTGGCTGACCTTGCGAAGGAACTCACGATGGCTTTCGCGCAGGATCTCGGCACGCTGCTCGAGCGCGGCCAGCTCCTCCTGGCGCCGGGGCGTTCTCGCGACGCGCTGGTCCAGGTCCTCGAACTCCGCCACGGTCGCCGCCAGCTGACGCCGGAGCTCCTCGATCGTCGAAACGCCGGCCACCGCCGATGTCGGCGAATCCGCGTCCGAGGATCGGGCCAGTTCCTTCTCCAGGGCCTCGATCTGCCGTCCGATCGCGACGACATTCGGGTGTTCCGGGGTATAGATCGCCTGCTGCTCCTCGTATCGGGCTCGCAGCTCGGCCAGTCTCTGGGCCGGAGAGCTGCCGGGTTGAGCCGTCGCCGACAGGGTCGCCAGCCGGGTCTCGGCCTCGGCAATCTGCAGGGCAAGGGATTGCCGCTGGGCCTGCAGGCGGTCGAGGCGGGCCAGATTCGTCTGCAGCTCTCCGGGCAGCTCGCCCCGATGCGCCTGTTTGAATTCGGTGATGGCGCGCTCCTGTTTCGCCAGGTCTTCCTCGACCTGCTTCAGTTCCCGGCGCAGGAACTCCGTCGTGAGTCGGGCCTGGCGGCTCCGCATCCGAAGATGGGTATCGATGAATTCGGCGGCCAGCTCGTTCGCGACGTTCGCGGCGCTCCAGCGATTCTCCGAGCGGTAGGAGATCGCATAGACGACGGCGGAACTTCCGGGACGATAGGATCCGTTCGTCAGGTCGGGCTTGATCTCCGTATTCGCGCGCAGCAGCGCCACCTTGTCTTCCATCGGCATCGGTTCGACGCCCTCGGGCGACGGATAGAGCGCGTGTTTCTCGATCAAGTGGACGAGGTTCTGCCGCGAGAGGAGCTCCCCCACGATCGCACTGATCTTCTCGAGCTGATCGCTCTCGACGGTCGATCGGAAGAACTCCTCCGAGATGCGTTGGCTCGTCACGAGGACGGTCGCCCTCCCGACATACGAGGGCGCGAGATTCCGGACCAGGAGCCCCGTGGCGCCCAGTCCCAGGAGCAGGACGAGCAGCATCCATTTCCAGCGCCGACGAAGCAGCCCACCCGGGTCCTTCAGGAAGCCGGGCAGCTTGAGCGCGGCGTCCTCGGAGAATTCACCCTCCCGAATCGAAGCGTTCATGGTCCGACCGCTCCTTCGTCCTCATCGCCGTTGTCGGATCCTTCTCCGGCCCCGGATGGAACGGAGGCGGAACCGTAGTAGCCGTAGGCATCGCGATCCTTGCGTTCCGGCGCATCATTGACGAAGACCCCGAGGATCGCCGACCGGGGCATCAGCTCGACGAACTCCCGGAAGGCCGCATGGCGGGTATGCCGGGAGCGGACGACCGCGAGGCAGCCGCCCACCAGGGGCGCGAGAAGGGGCGTGTCCGGAACGGGCAGGACCGGCGGCCCGTCCGCGATGACGTAGTCGTGACTCTCGACGAGTTCGGAGAGCATCCGCTCCGCTCCGTGGCCGAGGAGCGCCTGGGCGTTGGCCGTCGGTCGTGCGACGGGATACACGTCGAGACGACCGAGATCGGTCGGCACCCGGATCGCTTCGAGGTCGCATTCGCCGGCCAGCACGGTCTCGACACCGCGCTTCGCTTCGATCCCGAGCACGGTCGCCACGCTCGACGCGCGCAGGTCCAGATCGACCAGCGCCACGCGCCGATCGGGCGCGATCGAAGCGAGGGCCAGGGCGAGATTCACGGAGACCGTCGTCTTGCCCTCCCCTTTGAGGGCGCTCGTCACCAGCAGGCTCGACCGTCCGAGGCGGTCGAGGGCCGCGCGGATGCGGACGGCGAGATGGGGAAAACGGACCGCGCCGGTCCCATGGGGATCGGCCACGACGGCCCGGGAAGCCCAATGCGCTCCCTTGTCCCGGGGGATCCGATGGATCCCGACATGGGCCGGCTCGGGTCCGGCGCCCGGTCGAGGGGCGGCCGGTTCGGCTTCCCTCGCCAGGGATTCCCGAATGGCGTCCAGGCTGAGATCCGGGGCCTCGGCGCCGACCGGCCGGGGTGGGGGGGCGGGCTGGGGCTTCCTGGGCGCCGCGACAGGATCGGGCGATTCATGCCCTTCCGCCTCCCGCGCTCGCTCCATCGCGTCCGAGATCTCGCCCATGCGCTCTCCGCTCTCCCTGACCTCCGGGTATCCAGAGTAGCCAGCATTCCATCCATTTCCCGTCGGGACGGGGAGTGGGACGCCGCCCGGGCCCTGCTCGTGCCCGTGGATGCGCCATCGTCCCTTTTTCGGCCCCTCTGCGTCCCCCGCTTGCCCGGGGCCGCTTTCCGCCCCGCCCCCGTGCGCTCATCGCCCCCCCGTGGCCGGGTCCCCGGAAGTGGGTCGCCGGGATCCGCGCCGGGGTGTCGGACCAATTCCGAAACGAGGTCCGGATGATCACCCGGGCGGTCCCTGCACCGGGATTGCGGATCTTCTGCGGGTCCCTCAGCCCCGGTCCCCGCTCCCCTGGAGCGAGCGGAAATAGCGGATGGTCCGGGCGAGACCGTCCGCCAGGTCGATGCCGGGTTCCCAGCCGAGGATCTCCCTCGCCCGGGTGATATCCGGACGACGCTGGGTCGGATCATCGGCGGGAAGCGGCTCGAAGACGATCTTCGAATCCGACCCCGTCTCCGCGATCACCCGCTCGGCCAGCTCCAGCATCGTGAATTCCTGCGGGCGGCCGAGATTGATCGGGCCCGTGACCTCGTCCGGCGAATCCATCAACCGGATCAGCCCTTCGACCAGGTCGTCGACGAAGCAGAAGGAACGCGTCTGGCTTCCGTCCCCGAAGACCGTGAGGGGACGGCCTTCCAGCGCCTGCATGATGAAATTCGACACGACGCGCCCGTCGTCGGGCCGCATCCGGGGGCCGTATGTATTGAAGATGCGTGCCACCTTGATCCGCAGGCCATGCTGGCGGTGGTAGTCGAAGAAGAGGGTCTCGGCACAGCGCTTGCCCTCGTCGTAGCAGGCTCTCGGTCCGATCGTGTTGACACGGCCGAGATAGCTCTCGGGTTGGGGGTGGACCTCGGGGTCGCCATAGACCTCGCTGGTCGAAGCCTGGAGCACCTTGGCGCGACAACGCTTCGCGAGCCCGAGCACGTTGATCGCCCCGTGTACGCTGGTCTTGGTCGTCTGGACGGGATCGTATTGATAGTGCACGGGCGAGGCCGGGCATGCGAGGTTGTAGATCTCGTCGATCTCGAGATACATCGGAAAGGTCACGTCGTGCCGGATCGCCTCGAAATGCGGATTCGGCAGGAGTGGACCGATGTTGTCGCGCGTGCCCGTGAAGTAGTTGTCGAGGCAGATGACGGAATCCCCGCGCTCGATCAATCGCTGACAGAGATGGGAGCCGATGAAGCCCGCCCCACCCGTCACCAGGACGCGTTTTCTCGGTGCGTGTCCGAGGGGGGCCGGGTTCGCAGCCATGTCGATTCCTTTCCGGGGATCCATCGGATCCCGTCCTGCCTCGGGAACACCCGATGGAGATCAGTGCCGTTGACGGGGCTCCCAGGGACCGCGTTTCGGGGTGGGAAAGACCAGGAAACGACGTCCCGCGAAATTCAATACGGGCAGCAGGAGCGTCGCGAGCGCCTTGGCCGCCAGTGGCGCCAGGCCGTTCTCGATCAGCCCACGAGTGATTCCGTAGTCGATCGCGCCCACGCCCACCACGACGAGCGCGTAGAGGGACCACTCGACGAAATCGTTCCACCGGGCGTTGCGATGGAAGAGCAGGTTCACGCAGAGCAGGTAGTTCACGACCGCCGCGATCCCGAAGGCGGTCGGCACGGAGACCATCAGCGGCGCACCGAACGCGTCGAGCAGGGCGAACACCACGAGGTTCACGATCGCGGCGACGGCCCCGATCAGGACGTAGACGAGGAACTGGATCGCGATCGGCGCCCGCCGCGCGTTGTACCGCAGGATGCAGTAGAGGGCCCGGAAGCCGTCCGATGCCCCGATCTTCTTGCCCTCGTCGTAGGTCCGTCCGTCATACGAGATTCCCATCTCGTAGATCCGAAGGCGCAGGTCAGCGAGTTTCGCCACGATCTCGGGTTCGAAGCCGAAGCGGTTCTCCTCGATCTCGATCGATTGGATCACCTCCCGACGAAAGACCTTGTAGCAGGTTTCCATGTCGCTCAGGTTGAGGTCCGTGAAGATGTTCGACATGAGGGTGAGGAACTTGTTTCCGACCGAATGCCAGAAATAGAGCACCCGATGGGCCCCCCCGGAGAGGAAGCGGCTTCCGAGGACCACGTCCGCCTTGCCTTCCCGGAGCGGTCCCAGGAGGCGGACCAGGTCGTTCGGATCGTATTCGAGATCGGCATCCTGGACCGCCACGAAATCCCCCGTGACGTGCCGGAATCCCGTTCGCAACGCGGCCCCCTTGCCCTGATTCTTCTCGTGGAAGTGGACACGGATCTCGGGAAAACGTTCGGCCAGGGCCCGCGCCTTCTCGAGGCTGTCGTCCGTCGACGCATCGTCGACGATGACGATCTCGAGCGCGAGATCGTCGGACGCGATCGCGCGGACCCGATCGACGCAATCATCGAGGGTGGCCGTCTCGTTGTAGCAGGGAATCACTACGCTCAATGTCGTCGTCACGAAGCCACCTCTTTCCGTGTCGAAACCGCCGGATCGGAGGGCATGCCCGATCGCGCCGGCCCCTCCGATGAATCGGTCGGATCGTCGGGAAACCTGACCCGGGCGTCTTCCATCTCGCGATCGGACGGATCGGCAGGGCGTGTCCCGGTCCGCCCGGGTGATGCGCGAAGCAGCTCGAAAAGAGCCCGGGCGACGACCTCGTGGCCCGCCGGGGTCAGATGGTCGTTGTCGAGGAAGTAGCGTCTCGTCTCGTCGCCGAAGATCCGTTCGATCCGATCGTTCGAGAAACCCCTTTCGCGAAGCAGCGCCAGCAATTCCCGATCGG
>DRKE01000059.1 GCA_011051925.1 Deltaproteobacteria bacterium | reverse complement strand
TGGCCGGACTCTTCATCACGGGAACGGATACGGGCGTCGGGAAGACGTTCGTCAGTTGTGCACTCGCCCGGGGCCTGCGTGCCGCCGGGATCGATGTGGGCGTGATGAAGCCCGTCGAAACCGGCGTCGGCGAGAGCGGTCCCGAGGACGCGCGCGCGTTGATCCGTGCGGCCGCGGTTGATGACGAGCCCGAACTCGTCTGCCCCCTTCGATTCCCATTGCCCGCCGCACCCCAGGCGGCCGCCCTGGCCGAGAGCGGCGGACCCGAGGCAGGGCAGGGCCAGCGGGATACGGATGCATTCGTCTTCCCGATCGATCGGCTCGTGGACGCCTATGCGACCCTCTCGGCGCGACACGACTTCATGTTGGTCGAAGGCGCCGGCGGGCTGCTCGTTCCCTTTGATTCGAAAAAGACGATGGCGGATCTGGCCGATCGTCTCGATCTTCCCGTCCTGATCGTCGCACGCGCCTCTCTCGGCACGATCAATCACACGCGACTCACTCTCGAGGCCTGCAGCACGCGTTGCCTCGACGTTCTCGGGGTCGTCCTCTCCCATGCGACCGGCCCGCTCGGCGACGCCGACCGCCAGAACCTGTCGGTCCTGAAGGATTGGCTCGGAGAAGAACTCATCGGCGAGATTCCGCCGGTCGGGTCGGCCATGGAAGCCGATCCGGTCGAGGCCGGACTCGATGCCGTCCTCCGACTCGCAAGGTAGAATGCGCTGCGTGCGCGAGATCCGGCATGAGTGAGTCGAACGAACTGCATCCCATCGAGGCCTCCGTGCTCCACGCGCGGCGCGAACGCGTCTATCTCGTGCTGGCGGGTCTCTTCCTGGGGTCGATGACGATGCTGAACATCCTCGGCATCTCGCGTTTTCTCGATTTCTCCTTCGAGATCGCGGGCACTCGGATTCCGATGATGGTCGCCGTCGGCGTGTTGCCCTATCCCGTCACCTTTCTCTGCACCGACTTCATCTCGGAACTCTACGGGCGAAAGCGGGCGAACCATCTCGTCTGGGTCGGCCTGGGGTTGAATCTCTGGGTCGTGGCCTTTCTCTGGATCGGGGGCATCGCGCCGCCCCCCGTCCCCATCGACCCGGCGACGGGACTGCCTCCGACGGACGCCTACGATTACGCCTTCTTCCGGATCCGCTTTCTCACGATGGGGGCTGTCACGGCATCGATGATCGCCTACATGGCGGCGCAGTTCTGCGACGTCGCCCTCTTCCATTTCTGGAAGGGCCTGACGAAGGGGCGTCATCTATGGCTTCGCAACAACGGATCGACCCTGGTGAGCCAGTTCGTCGATACCTTCTCGGTCATCACGATCACGCATTTCTATGCGAAAGGACTGCCCGTCGATCCCGAGGCGCCGATCTGGCCCCAGCTCTGGTTCTTCATCGCCTCGGGCTATCTGTTCAAGTTCGTCGTTGCGCTCCTCGATACCATTCCCTTCTATCTCGGTGTCCATCATCTGGGTCGCTACCTCGAAATCGACCCCAGGAAGGAACACGAGATCGGCCGTGACAACTGACGCCGGATCCGACGCACCCGACTGGTATCGCAGGGCCCTCGCCGTTCCTCGAAGCGACGAGACCGTCATCGTGGACGGTTGTCCGATCCATTATCTCGCCTGGGGCGAAAGGAATCGCCGGGGCATCGTCTTCGTGCATGGGGGCGGTGCCCACGCGCATTGGTGGACCCATGTCGCGGCACGCTATGCCGGTCGCTATCGGGTCGCCGCCCTCGACCTCTCGGGCCATGGCGACAGCGGTCGTCGCAAGACGTACAGCCTCGAATCGTGGGCCGGCGAGGTCATGTCGGTCGTCGCGGACTCGGGCATGAGCGGCCATCCCGTGGTCGTGGGACACAGCATGGGCGGGTTCGTGACGATCGTGACGGCAGCACTCCATTCGGATTCCCTGGCCGGTGTCGTCGTCTGCGATTCCCCGGTGACGGAGCCGGATCCCGAGGTCGATGCCGCTCGGATCGGCGAAGCCTTCGGACAGCCCCGGGTCTACCCCACCCTCGAAGAGGCCCTCGCCCGTTTCCGGACGGTTCCGCGCCAGGCCCACTATCTCGACTACGTGATGGCCGATCTCGGTCCGCTCTCGCTCACCCGCGTCGAGGGTGGGTGGAGCTGGAAATTCGATCATCGGGTCTTCGGCGCCTTCCACGGCAATCCGCGGGCCGTCGCGCGCCCCTATCTCGCACGGGTCCGATGCCGGTTGGCGCTGCTCCGCTCGGAATTCGGCCTCGTTACCGAGGACATCGGCGCCTACATGTACGATCTGCTCGGACGCGTGAATCCGGTGATCGAGATTCCCGAGGCGGGCCATCACGTCATGCTCGACCAGCCCCTCCTGCTGATCACGGCGTTGAACACGCTGCTCGCGGACTGGGACCATTCGGAACCGCGAAAACGGAGGAACTGACGGTCCGCGCGCCGTCGACGCGATCGGCTCCGCAATGGACTTCCCTCCCTGGACGTGCCGAAGGGAAGACGGGAAGACACCTCGAGGACCGTGCAGTCAGGCGGCAACCCAGGGGCAGCCGGACCGCAGATCCGGGGCGAACCGGCCCGGCTGGGGGCAAAAGCCGTCAAGGGCTCGAAATGTCAGGCCGATTCGAGGGCGATGGAAGCAGCAACGCCCGAAGAAGAGATGAAGATCCTCGAGATCAAGCTGAACCAGTTGAAGCTCGACTACGAGAAATACTTCCTCGGGACCCGTCCGACGGAACCCGCCATGGCGCGCGCGGAAGTCCAGAAGATGATCATCCGCTACTCGAATACGCGGATCCCGAATACGGCGCTCCGATTCAAGTTCAACAGCCTGAACGGCCGCTTCCAGGCCTTCAAGCGCCAATGGGACAACGTCCTCCGCCAGATCGAAGCCGGCACCTACAAGCGCCACCTCTTCAAGGCCGACTTGCGGGACCGGGAACGCGGCCTCGTGCCCGAGTCCGGAACGGGCCCGGGTGCTGCCGGCGCGAGATCACGCGACCAGGGCAAGGAAGGCGACATCTTCGAGACGTACCGTGATGCCATGCTGGCCACGGGTCAGGACGCGAGCGGACTCACCCGCGCGAAACTGCAGAAGGCGATCGCGAAACAGGAAGCCGCGCTCAAGAAGAAATTCGGCTGCGAGAAGGTCGACTTCAAGGTCGTCGTCCAGGGCGGCAAGGTCCGACTGAAGGCAGCGGCGGGCTAGAGCCTGTCCCCATCCTTCGGTCGGGATGCACGCGCCGTCGCTCCGCTCTCTGCGTTGCGGAACCTCGACGCGGCAGGGGCACCGCCCGCGATTTCTCGCCTCGTCATTTCCGGTCCACCGCCCAGTCGGGCGCCTTCATCCGGTAGGGCAGTTCCCTGCGGTCCAGGATCTGGTTCATGACGCGCTTGTATCCGGTCCGAGCGATCTTCCAGACTCCGTCTTCTTTTCGATAGACGTCGTCGTAGTAGACGAACATCTCGTCGACGAATCCATGCCCGTGATCGTGGTAGGCGTGATACATCGCCCAGATTCCCGTGGCTTCGGTCGGGCTTTCGAGCGTGATCT
>DRKE01000058.1 GCA_011051925.1 Deltaproteobacteria bacterium | reverse complement strand
CGATCTCGTCGATCACCTTGATGATCTTCGAGATGTCCTGGCTCGACTCGTCGATCTCGCGCATCGCCGCGACCATCGTCTGCATCTGATCGTCACCACCCGCGGCGGAGGCGCGCGCGGCCGTGGCGAGGGAGACGGCCTGGTTCGCGTTCTCCGCATTCTGACGGGTCTGACCCGCCATCTCTTCCATGGTCGAGCTGATCTCTTCCAGGGAGGCGGCAGACTGGGACGCGTTATCCGAGAGCGTCTGTCCCGTCGACGAGACCTGCGCGGTTCCTTCGGCGACTTCCGAAGACGACTGACGGATCTCCGTCAGGACGTTTCCCAGACTCGCGACCATCGTCTTGAACTCGGTGAGAAGCACGTCGTCGTCCGAGCGGACGTCGATGTCGACCGTGAAATCACCGTCGCCGAGTGCACTCGCCGTCTGGGTGATGCTCTTCATCGACGCGATCAGCAGGTTGAGTCGCTCGCGCATCGGCACGAGGTCTTCCGTCACGTCCGCGGTGATGGGATCCGGAACCGCGCCGCGGGCCACGGCTTCGAGCACGCCCGCCAGCATCTCGGCATCCTCACGGCTCTTCTCGGCCTCGGTGATGACCTCCCAGGCGGCCGTCGCGCCGATGTATTCGCCAGTCTCGTCATAGGCTGCCGTCGCCGTCAGGCGAAGGGTCTCGGGGCCGAGATGGATCGTCGTCGAATAGGGCAGGTTCCGCGGATCCTCCATCAGCCTTCGCTGCACGGAGGGGTCCTTGTGGAAGACGTCGATGCAGGTGCCGATCAGGTTGTCGACCGGGACCGGGAGATAGGCCTGCAATGATCGGAGTGCGTCTCGCGACGCCGGATTCACGTAGACGAGATTGAAGTCGCGATCGATCGACATGATGTTGACCGGAAGGCCCTCGACACAGGCGAGCAGTTGCGCCGCGCGAACCCGATCCGTGCGGAGTTCGTCCCAGTCGACCGCCTGCAGGCCGAGCCGATCGCGGACGTTCTCACGGAAGGTGGCGAGGCCCGACAGGATCGACGCGATCTCGTCATCGCCTTCGATCTCCCCGACCGCCGATGCCGAGAAGTCCCCGTTCCGGATCGAGTCGACCAGGTCGACTGCCGACGCGAGGCGCCGTTGGACCGGCGCCAGGAGGGCGCTGGAAGCGAAGGCCAGCGCGGCGGCCCCGACGGCGCCCACCGCGAACATCTGCCAGGTCATCGAATTGGCCGCGGCGAGTGCTGCCTCGACCGACTGACTCCCGGCTGCTTCGAGCGCGAAGGCCCTCAGCTGACTCCGCATGAAGAGCGCCAGACCGGCGAGGCCCACGATCAGGGCCCCCGCCTGGAGCGCCAGCATCTTGCCGCGCAGGCTCAAGCTGTCGAATTTTCCAACCATCATCTCGAAAGACCTCTCATTTCATGAACCTTCGTTCTCGTCCCCGGGCGACGCGTCGAACGCGGTCGGGGCGTCGTGCAACAATCGACCGAGGTCGATCAGGATCTTGACCTCGCCTTCGAGCTGGAAGAGCCCGGTCACGATGGCGTCCCGTGCCGAAGCGGTCTTCCGCCTCGGCGCGGCCTCGATCGCCGTCGGCGGCACGTCGATCACGTCCGCGATCGTGTCGACGAGCAGACCGACGACGATCTCGTCGAGCTGGACCACGACGATGCAGGTCCGTTCGTCGACGTTGCGCGGTTCCATCGAGAGACGGGCACGGACGTCCATCACGGGAATCACGGTCCCCCGCAGATTGATCACGCCCCGCATGAAGGGACGCGAATCGGGAACCGGGGTCAGTTGCTGCGCGCCGATGATTTCCGCGACGTACTCGATCGGAACGCCATAGACCTCCCCCGAGACGACGAAGGTGAGGTATTGCGGAACACTCTCCGCCGGCGCATCGAACTCGATCTCCGAATCGATGCCCGGATCCAGGACTTCGGTACTCATGAGTCGGCCCCCATCAACCACTCGCCCTGGAGGGCCTTCACGTCCAGGATCAGGCTGATGTCCCCGTTGGAAAGGATCGAACAGCCCGACACGCCGGCGATCTTGCCCAGATACTGGGGAAGTGCCTTGATGACGGTCTGGCGCTGTCCGATCAATTCGTCGACGAAGATCGCGAAGGTGCTGCCATGTTCCTCGACGACCACGAGGATGCCGCGGGTGAGATCGGTCTCGGCCTTCTCGACGCGGTGGAGTTCATGGATCCGGAGGATCGGAAGCAACCGCCCACGGATGTTGACCATCTCCTGTTCGTCACTCAATCGCGTGACGTCCTCGGCGGCGACCGTGACCGATTCACGGATCGCGAGCAGGGGAATCGTGTAGACGGACGCCCCGACGCGAACGAGCATGCCTTCGACGATCGCCAGGGTGAGGGGAAGCCGGATCGTGATCGTCGAACCCTGTCCGGGTTGGCTGTCGATATCGACCCGACCGCCGAGTTCGTCGATGTTCCTGCGTACGACGTCCATTCCGACGCCCCGGCCCGACACGTCCGTCACCTTCTCGGCCGTCGAGAAGCCCGCGGCGAAGATGAAGCGGTAGATCTCGGCGTCGCTGAGTTCGCCTCGCGAGGGATCGATCAGCCCCTTGGCCTGGGCCTTCGCGAGAATCGCGTCACGATTGAGCCCCTTGCCGTCGTCCTCGATCGAGATCCAGATCTCGCCGCCTTCGTGTTTGGCCTCGAGGCGGATCCGGCCGGTGGCCGACTTTCCCGCCGCGACGCGGTCTTCAGGGTTTTCGATTCCGTGATCGACCGAATTGCGGATGAGATGCACCAGGGGATCGGCGATCGCCTCGACGACGGTCTTGTCGATCTCGGTTTCTTCCCCGACGAGCTGCAGTTCGACCTGCTTCTCCTGTTTGCGCGCGAGGTCCCGGACGAGGCGGAGCATCTTCCGGAAGGTGCCCGCGATCGGAACCATGCGAACGCTCATCGCGACGTCCTGGATCGAGCGTGTGATGCGGTTGAGCTGCAGGCTCGCCTTCTGGAAATCCTCGAAATGATGTCCCTCGAGATCGGGATTGTGGGTCACCATCGTCTCGGCCAGGATCAACTCGCCGACGAGGTCCATCAGGGAGTCGAGCTTCTCGAGATCGACGCGGATATTGCCGGCAGAGGGCTTCCGCTTCTTGTCCTTGTCCCGTCCGGAAGCGGCCGACCCGGCAGCGGCGGTCTCCTTCGCCTCCGGCGTCGGAACGGCGGAGGCGGTTCTCGCGGCCGCTGTCCCGGCGGGCTCGGCGTCAGCGGGGGCCGGGCCGGACGGCTGGGCCTGCTTGCCGCCCTCCATTCCCGATGACGGACACCCGGATGCCGGATCCGTCGCTTCGGGAGTCGCGCCAGAAGCGGTTCCGTCGGAGATTCCAGGGGCCGCGCCACCCGGATCGTCCGCCTGCCCCGTGGCCGATCCATCCGCCAGGTCCTGGGTCGCCTTCCTGAGTCGATCGAGCTCCTGAAGCAGTTGCGCGATGACATCCGGTGCCGGCGGCTCACCGGATTCCCGGGAAGCGTCGAGAAGCGTCTCCATCCCGTGGGCGATGCGTTCCATGTCGGCGAAACCGAAAAAGCCGCAATTGCCCTTCAGGCTGTGCAACGAGCGGAAGGCCACGGCCACGAGCTCGGCATCCGCCGGATCCCGTTCGAGGGAGAGAAGCGCCGACTCGGCCGCGTCGAGCTGCTCCTGCGCGTCGGTCACGAAGCTTTCGATCAGGTCGCCCGAGATCTCGAGGGAGGCATCGACCTCGCTGGAATCCGTGGAATCGGCACGCCCCGCGGAGGCCTTCTCCGCTCCGGCCGGAGCCGCACTGGCGTCGGCCGGCCCCGCGGTCGCCGTCTCCGTCGTCGCCGTCCCGGATCCTCCCGGTCCCTCCATCTCGGCCAGAAGGGCGGCCACCAGGGCCTGGGCATCCTCCTCCCGCCCCGCGTCGTTGTATTCGTTCTCGATCTGATCGAGCAATTCGAGGATGAAATCCATCGCCTTGCAGAGAACCGTGATGTGACGGGGTTCGAGCTTCGCGCGGCCCTTCCGGAAGAGGTCGAGCAGGGATTCCGCCTGGTGGGTGACGGCAACGAGATTGTCGAGATCGAGGAAACCGCCACTGCCCTTCATCGAATGGAAGGCGCGGAAGATCGCGTCGATCTGGGACATGTCGATCTCGCCCGAGTTCTCCGCTTCGGTCTCGAGTTCGACGAGAACGGGTTCGACCTCGCCGATCATCTCCCGACTCTCGACGACGAAGTCGACGCAAAGCTCTTGATTTTCGTCGAGAATGTCAGTCATGGACCCGTTCGCGCAGCCTCCGTTGTCCGTGGTCATCGGCGATCGCAGCGCCGTGTTGACAGTCGAATCCCATCTGCCTCGAATTTTCTTGGAATTTTCGAGCCGTCTCGGGCTTTCACCCGAGCGGATCGGGGTCCGCTCGTCCGACAAGTCCTTTGCCCGCAGAAGATCGCGGCGGGAACGGAGGGTGGGACCGAGATGGCTGAGAATCAGGAGGCGGCGAGCGCCGCGGAGTCGGGAAGCCGGCAGCTCGTGACGTTTCGCGTGCAGACGCAATGTTATGCGGTGCCCATCGAATCCGTCGTCGAGATGACGCTGTTGCGGGAACTCGAGCCGATCGTGGGCGCTCCATCCTGGATCCGGGGAATGATGCAGCTTCGCGACTCGGTCGTTCCGATCATGGATCTCCGACTCCGGCTGGGCCTCACGGATCTACGGGAAGAGGTGATCGCCCTGGAGAAGATGCTGCAGGAGCGGAAGAAGGATCACATCATCTGGCTGCAGACCCTGGAGGAGGCCTGCGCCTCGGGAAAGCGGTTCGAACTCCAGAAGGACCCGACCCAATGCGGCTTCGGACTCTGGTTCTATGCCTTCAAGACCGAGGATGCGATCCTGGCCAACCAGGTCGCGAAATTCGAGGCGCCCCACAACCGGATCCATGCCCTCGCCGATCATTGCCTGCGGTTGTCCGCGAAGGGTGACAAGGAAGCGGCTCAGCGGGAGATCGATCTGGCCCGGGAAGTCGACCTGAGCGACATGATCCGACTCTTCGACATCACGGTCCGGGAGATCAAGGAACGAAGCCGACAGATGGTCGTCATCCTTCGGGGGAAGGACGAGAATCTCGGACTCGCCGTCGACAAGGTCGACTCGGTCGCGACCGTCGAGAACGAGAAAGTGGATCCCCGCCCGCTGCATGATCTGGAATCCGACGATGCGGAGTCGGCCCTGCTGGTCGACTCGGTGGTCCGCTCCGGAAACGATGGCGGACTGATCCAGATTCTCGATGTCGATCGGATCTTTTCTTCGGCCGGTATCGCCCACAGGGAAGCGGCGTGCCTCGACCCCACGGCGGCTTCGGCCCTGGAGGCCAGCGTCGGCTGACGACCGGGAACGAAACGCTTCATGGGCCCGTCGAGAATCCGACCGGGTCCACTGGATTCCACTCCAGCTCCCGTGCCGCTGGACCGATTACACAGGTACTTCAATTTCCACCCGATCCGACCCCGCGCGCATGGGCTTCGGCGGCGTACGACCCTCGAGGAGATCCGAGAGATGAAAATCCTGGTTGTCGATGACAGCGGAATCATGAGAAAGATCGTCATCCGAACCCTTCGACAGGCGGGCTTCGGCGGTCACGATGTCGAGGAGGCCGAGAACGGGGTCGACGCCCTTGCCAAGATCGAGGCCGATCCACCGGACGTCGTCCTCACGGACTGGAACATGCCCGAGATGACGGGGATCGAACTGGCCCTCGCGATGAAGGAGAAGAATCTCGACATCCCCTTCGCGTTCGTCACGTCCGAGTGCACGAGCGAAATGCGCGACCAGGCGAACGAAGCCGGTGCGGTCGCGTTCCTCACCAAGCCCTTCACCGCCGAAACGATGGAATCGGTGCTGGGCAAGATCCTCGACTGATCCGATCCGACCAGGACGACTTCGCGGAAGGACCTCACGACATGCCCGACATCCACATGCCCAGGATCGAACGACTCGGCGAGCAGCTGACCTCCCTGCTCGGGAAGGAGACGACCGTCACGGAATCGGCGAGAGCGAACGTCTTCGAGGGAGACGCCCACACCGCGCGCTATTTCACGCGGGATGACAAGCTGGCCGCGCTCTGCCAGGTCGACCTCGCAGTCGCCGCCTTTCTCGGGGCAGCGCTCGCGATGGTTCCCGCCGGCGGAGCCGAGGAAGCCGTGAAGGAGGGTGAACTCGGCGCCAACCTCGTCGACGCCTATTCGGAAGTCGCCAACATCATGGCGGGACTGCTCTGCTCCGATGGCTATCCGCATGTCCGCTGGATCTCGATCGCACGATCCCTCGACGCGTTGACCGATGACGACAAGGCGGTCGTCGCGAATCCGAAGAAACGGATCGACGTCCAGATCCAGATCGAAGGCTATGGCGGCGGGAAGATGACGATCCTGTCCGCCGATCTCGGCTGACACCGCCGGCGACTCTTCGCCTCATCACGGGGGCCTTCCGGACGACGATCCCGGGTCCCGGCCCGATTCCGGCTGCAAGGCTATAGACCGATCTCGATCGCCATCGCTGCCGCATCGAGCTGGAGGCGACGCGCCTTCGGATCGAGCAGGACACGGTCGCGCGCCGAACCCTCCGGCAAAGCGGGGATCCGGTCCGGATCGGGCAGGTCCCCTCCCTCGAGATGGAGTTCTCCGTCTCCCGATTGCACGCGTCGCTCACGGCCGTTCGAGATCACGGTCGCCACGGCACCCGACGCATCGGCGAGCACGAAGGATTGTTCGCCTTCGACCGGCCGCTTCCTGCACCAATCGAGAGCACCCTCCAGATCTCCGAAGCGTTGGAGACAGTCCTGCGCGAGCAGGAAGGAAGGCGACGCCCCCTCATACCCCTGTCTTCCCCAGAGAAGCGGCCCCGCCACGACGGCCAGTCCCGCTTCGTTGACGCCCGCGACGGCGGAGACGAGCCAGGGCAGGCCGATCTCGACGGATCGGAACCCGACTTCGGGCCGACTCTCCCGGACGATCCAACCCGATTCGCCGGGAAGCCGACACGGCAGGCTTCGCTCGAGCAGGGCGCTCTTGCCTTCGCCCCGCCCCCCGACGGTCCGCGCACGAAGCGAGGTCCGCCGGGACAGGAGCCCCCCGGCGGCCCCCCCCGCCCGAACCCGGAGATGGAGTTCGAGCAGCGAGTCGACCGGGACATCCGCAGCAAAGGCAAGACCCTCGAGCCGCTCCGCCTGATGCGCGAAATGCCGGAAGAACTCCCGACCCGCACCCCGCCCACGCAATCGACCCTGTGTCAGGGCGCGGAGCGTGGGAATCCTCGAACGCTTCCGCGACAGGCCGGCGTTCGAGAGTTCGGCGTGAATGGCGCTTCGAGCGCCCGCACCCTGGGCGAGTCCCATGTCTCGCGGGTGCCCCGCACATTCGATCGTCGTCCACATCGTCGGGCGTTCTCGTACGCGAGCGATCGCGCGGTCTGGGGTACGACGGAATGGCCCGGGATCGAAACGAGCTCTTCCGCCGGAACCGGGGACTTGCCGAACCTAACGAATCGGCTCGGAATGGATCTGGAGGACCTCGTTCAGGGAACCCATCCGATAACCCTCGAGGTCCAGCGTGACATAGCGGAACCCGAGTGGCTTGATCGCACGAACGATCCGCTCGGTCATCGCCCGCTCGAGGGCACGCGGCAGTTCCTTCGGATCGACCTCGACCCGGGCGAGTTCGCCGTGATGTCTCAGCCGGACCTGCCCGAATCCCAGGGCACGAAGTCGCGATTCCCCCTCTTCGACCTGGCGCAACCGCTCGACGGTCACTTCCGTTCCGTAGGGCAGGCGGGAAGAAAGACACGCCGAGGCGGGCAGATCCGCGGTCGGCAGACCCGCGAAGCGCGAGAGTTCCCGGATTTCGGCCTTCGAGAGGCCGACCTCCTGCAGGGGTGCGAGGACGCCGTGCTCGTCGGCGGCTCGATGGCCCGGACGGAAATCCGAGCGGTCGTCGGTATTCACGCCATAGGCGACCCGCTCGAATCCCAGCTCGGCACCCAGTCGCTCCATCGTGTCGAAGAGTTCGCTCTTGCAGTGATAGCAGCGGTCCGACGCATTGACGCGATAGGCCGCCCGCTCCATCTCGTGGGTGTCGACGAATCGATGGGGCAGGCCGAATCGCGCGACGACCTCCTCGGCCATCGTTCGGTGGCTCTCGGGATACGAAGGCGACACGGCCGTCACGAGGAGACAATCGTCGCCCAGGACGCGATGGGCCGCCCAACCGAGATAACTCGAATCGACCCCCCCGGAGAATGCGATCATCAAACGACCCGCCTCGCGCAGTCGGGCCAGGAGCGCGTCCTGTTTCGCACGCGACTTCGGGGAGATGCCGTCCGGATCCGCGGAATCCGCGGACAGGACGGCGGGGCCCTTCGCGGGATGGGCGTCGACGGAGAGCCGGGATCGGGGGGTGGGGGTCACACGACGAGCTTACGGAGGTCCGGAAAAGCGGTCAAGCGACCCGCGCGATCGACGCCGGAAAGGCACGGATCCCGGCCGCGACGTATCATCCGCCCGGACCGGCGGGACGAACGGGAAACGCCGGGAGGGTGTCGCACGTGTCCGGGGGGAAGATGGGAAAGCTGCGCGTCGGATTGCTCTTTGGCGGCCGCTCGGTCGAGCATGCCGTGTCGATCGTCTCGGCCACGTCGATCCTGCGCGCCCTCGACCGGTCGAAATACTCGATCTCGCTCATTGCCATCGATCCCACGGGCCGATGGCATCTCGCCGAAGAAGACGCGGTCCTTGCCGAGGTGGCCGATGAAAAGGGGGACGGCCGGGTCTTCCTGCCCGCCGTTCCCGGCGGAACGACCCTGGTTCCGGAGGATTCCACTGCCCTCTCCGCGATCGGAGCGCTCGGAGACGCAACCCGCCTCGATGTCGTCTTTCCCATCATCCATGGACGCGGGGGGGAAGACGGGGCGCTCCAAGGACTCCTGGAACTGGCGGAGGTGCCCTATGTCGGATCGGGTGTCCTCGGCTCGGCGATCCAGATGGACAAGGACGTCGCCAAACGCCTGCTCGAAGCGGCCGGCCTTCCTGTCACGCCCTGGATCACCTTCCGCCCGGGCGAACTCGATCGGATCGGACTCGAGGCGGCCGCCACGCGCGTGGCCGACGGAATCGGGTGGCCCGTCTTCGTGAAACCGGCGAACTCGGGCTCGTCGATCGGCATTTCCCGCGCAGATTCGATCCCTGAACTGATCGCCGCATTGGCCGATGCCCAGCGCTACGACCGGAAGGTCATCGCCGAGAAGGCGATCGATGCGCGCGAGATCGAGGTGGCGGTCCTGGGCAACGACGAACCGGAAGCGTCCGTTCCCGGGGAGATCCGGTCCGCCCATGCGTTCTACGACTATGACGCGAAATACCTCGATGACGCGACCGAACTCGTCATTCCGGCCCCGCTCGCCCCGGAAGAGACCGCCATCCTCCGGTCCCTGGCCCTCGACGCCTATCGCGCCCTCGACGCCGAGGGCCTCGCCCGGGTCGATTTCCTGGTCGATCGGGAAACGAACGATTTCTATATCAACGAGCTGAACAGCCTGCCGGGATTCACCGACGGATCGATGTATCCGAAGCTCTGGGAGGCCTCCGGCCTGCCCTATCCGGCCCTGCTGGATCGGCTGATCGCGTTGGCGCTCGAGCGTCACGACCATCGCATGCGACTGGAAACCCGCGCGCCGGGCGACCCGCGGGAAACCTGATTTCAACGAAGCTCGGGAGGTCGCTCCAAACCGGCGCTGCCCGCTGTATCGTTGAGCGCCTCGTGCGGGAAGCGATCCCGCATGCCGTTGCGAATGTCCGAATCCCGCCTGGAGAGCGCCCAGACCGATGCTGCGACCCTTCTTCGATCGACACTCCTCAGTGTCGACCCAGAGTTCCAACCGGCGTGCTCGGGGCGGACTGCTCCTGGCCGCTTCGCTCTTCGTCACCCTCGCCGCGGGTTGTCGGGACGGCGGGGAAGACGCCCGCCTCGCGCGCGTGCGTGATCTCGAACAGCGGGGTCGGATCGATCAGGCCATCGACCTCGTCAGCGAAGTCCTGAGTGAAGACCGCGACAATCCCGAGGCCAATTTCCTGCTCGGAAAGGGGCTCATCCAGACGGGCCGCCAGAGTCTCGCCATTCCTCCGTTGCAGCGCGCTGCGGAGTCCGAGGCCTTCGCGATTCCGGCGGGCCTTCTGCTCGCCTCGACCCAGATGCGGCTCGAAGCCTATGACCAGGCGATCGCGACGACGGATCGGCTGCTCGAGCGGGATCCCGAGAATCTCACCGCTCTCTATGCCGGGGGCCAGAGTCGCCTCGCCGCGAATCGGCCCGAAGAAGCGCTGGCCTTCGCGAATCGGATCCTCGCACTGAAACCGCAAGCCCAGAACGCGATCATCATGAAGGCCAACGCGCTGGTCGCCCTCGACCGGGGCGAAGAGGCCGAGAAGATCTGGAAGGATCTCCGGAAGGAGGCGACCGCATCGGGTGACGAGAGCCGAGCCGCCCGCGCCTGCATCCAGCTCGCGCGTTTCCATCGCAGCCAGGAGGATCTGGAAGGCGCCGACGCGATCTATCGCGAATGTCTCGAAGAGTTCCCCGGCGATGCCGCCTTGCAACGCGCCGCCAGTGAATTCTACGTCCTCACGGATCGTCCCGAACGCGCCGTGGAGATGTACCGTCAGGCGGCGGAAGCGGCCCCCGACGACATCCGCTCCTGGTCCCGGCTCGTTCATTTCCTGCTCGACCACGGAGATCCGGCCGAAGCACGGAAAACGATCGAGAATGTCGTCGAGCGCTTCGATTCACCCGAGGCCTGGCGGATGCTGGCCGAGTTCCACCGCCGGAGCCGGAACACGACCGAAGCGAGGAAGGCACTCGAAGAGGCGATCCTGAGATCACCCCAGCCCCAGGAAGCGCTGCTCCATGCCCTCGCGGATCTCCTCGTCGAGGAGGGGGATCTCGATCGTGCGGAAAAGATCGGGCAGGGACTCCAGAACCCGAGTTATCGGAATCTCGTCGAGGGCGCGATCCTGCTCGCCTCGGGGGATCCCGAGAAGGCGCTCGAGCGGATCGATCTCGGTCTCCGGTCGTGGCCGAACAATCCGAGGGGCCACGAACTCGCTGGCGAGGCCGCGCTCGGACTCGGCCGGAACCGGCGGGCCCTGAAGGAATTCAGCGAAGCCATCCGTCTTCGAGCCGACGCGACCGACGCCGCCCTGCGACTCGCGGAGATGCATTTCGCCAACGGAAACCAGGCCGCGGCGCTGAACTTCGCGGCACGCCAGATTTCCCAGCGCCCCTACCTCGACCCGACCGCCCATCACATCGCGATCCGATCGGCGCTCGAGCTCGGACAGATCGACCGGGCGCGCGAATTCCTCGCCTCGCTCGAGGCGGCAGACCCGGACGCGATCGAAGTCGTCGTCGAAAAGGCCATGATCGCACGAAAGGAAGGGGGCGCCGAGGCTTCGAGTGCCGTCCTGCGAGCGAGCGGTCTCGATCTTTCCGATCCCGAGAACGAACCGGCCCTGCGCGCGCTCGCCGACGATCTCAACGCTCTCGGTCGTGGCGAAGAGGCCCTCACCCTGATCGACGCGGCGATCGCACGGAAGCAGAGCGCCCCGCTCCACGATCTCCGCGCTCGCGTCCTGTCGCAGCTCTCGCGAACGGAAGAGGCCGCCGCCGCGACCGATCGCGCGCTCGACCTCGATCCCGGCTATGTGCCCGCGCTCGAGATGAAGGCCTATCTCGCTCTGCAGAAGGGGGATCGCGAGACGGCGCTCGCCGCGCTCGACGCCGCGACGGAAGCGGCGCCCATGCAGGCGCGCCATCCCTACGACGCGGCCTCGATCGCGCGGGAGTCGGGTGATACCGCCGGTGCGATCGCGCGCCTCGAGGAGGCGCTGATCCGGAAGCCCGGCTTCGGTCCCGCGGCCGAGGATCTCGCCTGGATTCTCGCGACCGACCGATCGGATCTCGATCGCGCCCTTTCGCTCGCCCGACGAGCCGTTCGCCAGACGAAATCGGCAACCGCCCGAGCGACCCTCGGCTGGGTCCTCTACCAGCGCGGCGCCTTCGATGCCGCGATCGAGCAATACCGGGCAGCGCTCGAGATGAACCCCGACCTGCCCTCCGTCCGCTACCGGCTGGGCCTCGCCCTCGCGGCCGCCGGACACGAGGACGAGGCCCGCGCCGTCCTCGCCTCGGTCCTCGAAGGTCCCGACTTTCCCGAGATCGAGGCCGCGCGAAGCGAACTCGAAAAAATCAGCGGTTCCTGAATCCTTTCGAACATAGGAGGCTCCCTCATGTTGGTTGAATCGAAGACCGTCGTCGTCTGCGGCGTCGGAGCCGGTCTCGGCCGGGAGGTCGCGGAGGCGGCGCTGCGCGACGGCGCGAACGTCGTCCTGGCCGCTCGTCGGGCCGAAGCCCTCGCGCAACATGCGAAGGAAATCGATCCGGACGGGGAGAGGACACTGGCGGTCCCGACGGACGTGACCGACGACGACCAGTGCCGCGCCCTGATGTCGGCTGCGAGCGATCGCTTCGGATCCGTCGACGCGGTCGTGCAGGTCGCCGCGCTCGACGCGGTCTTCGGGAATCTCGAATCGACGTCGGCCGAGGACTATGCCAGGACGGTCGCCGTCAACGTCGCCGGAGCGATGCAGATCGCGCGTGCCGCCGTGCCCTTCATGAAGCAGGCCGGGGGCGGCTCGATCGTCCTCGTCGGCTCCCAATCGATGTGGTACCCGCCGATGGCCCCCCAGATCGCGTACGCGTCTTCGAAGGGCGGGCTGCTCTCCGCCATGTATCACATGGTCCACGAGCTGGGACCCTCGAAGATCCGGGTGAACATGGTGATCCCCACCTGGATGTGGGGGCCGCCGGTCGAGGCTTTCGTCCGGATGGAAGCCGAACGTCGCGGCGTCTCCCAGGAAGAGGTGATCGCCGGAATCACGCAGAACATGCCGCTCGGCGAGATCCCGAAGGACGACGATGTCGCGAATGCCTGCATCTTCTTCTGTTCGGATTATTCGCGGATGGTGACGGGCGAAACGCTGCTCGTGAACGCGGGCGAGATCCTCCGCTGACGGATTCCAGCCCTGATCCGT
>DRKE01000057.1 GCA_011051925.1 Deltaproteobacteria bacterium | reverse complement strand
GGACGGATGTGCCCCACGCGAGCCCCCTCGTTCGGCGCTATGCCCGGGAACTGGGCGTTCCGATCGAGGAGACGGAGGGAACGGGGCCGAAGGGCCGGATCCTGGTGGAGGATCTGAAACGTCATGTTCGCGCGTGTTTCGCGCAGGGGCGGGGGCAGGGACCGGGGAACGCCGCCGCCATGACGGGGATTCCGCCGGTCCCCTTCGTCGATCCTTCCGCTTTCGGTCCGGTTCACGAACGGGCGTTGACCCGCATCCAGCGGGTATCGGGGCCCGCGCTCCATCGAAGCTGGCTGAACATCCCCCACGTCACGCAATACGACGAAGCGGACGTGACCGAACTCGAGCGCTTCCGACGCGAGCGGAAGGCGGCGGCCGCCGATCGGGGTCTTCGGCTTTCGCCCCTGCTCTTCGTGATGAAGGCGGTGGTGGTCGCCCTCGAGGCCCATCCGACCCTCCGCTCGTCCCTTGCACCCGAGGGCGACCGGCTCGTCGTGAAGGATTTCTTCCATTTCGGCATCGCGGTCGATACCGAAGAAGGGCTCGTCGTTCCGGTGATCCGGGATGTCGACCGGAAGGGGATCTTCGAGCTCGCGGCCGAAGTGGCGGCGACCGCCGAGCGGGCGCGTGCACGAAAGCTCCGCCCCGAGGATCTCCAGGGAGCGAGCTTCACGATCTCGAGCCTCGGCGGCATCGGGGGCACGGCCTTTTCGCCGATCATCAACGCCCCGGAAGTCGCGATCCTGGGTCTTTCGAAAACCCGCGTCGAGCCTCGCTGGCAGGGGCCCCCACCGCTCGATCCCTCGCCGCCGTCCGGCCGCGATCGGGAGGAGACCGAGGATGGGGGACGGCGGTCGACCGCGGGGCATTTCGAACCCCGGCTCATCCTGCCCTTCTCGCTCTCCTATGACCATCGCGTGATCGACGGGGCGGAAGCCGTGCGATTCACGACCCGTCTGGCGCGGGTCCTGCGCGATCCCGTCCAGCTGCTGCTCGTCTGACGATCGCCGGGGCCGCCGCCCCGGTCTTGGACGCGTCCGTGGCGATCGGTGGAAGCCGGAAGGTCCTTCCCCCGCAGGAATACTCAACAAGGCTCCGTCGCATGCCGAATCAGGGGCATGGCTTCGAATCGCGACCTGGCCCCCGAGGATCGGCCCCCTCCGCCCGTCCTGAGCGACCTCTTCACGGATCTCGGCGAGGGTTTCGAGAGGGCCGGTGCCATCGGCCTGATCGTGATCGGTGCGCCGATGCTGGCCGAGGTCGAGCGGCGTCATGGCGATGAAGCGCGCCAGAGCTGCCTGGAATCCCTTTGTCGCCGCGTCGAGGAGATGGCCGAAGAGCGGCTTCGAACGGAGTACCGGGTCTGTCTGGCGGAGCCCGGAATCGATGAAGTGCTGGTCGTGCTTTTCCGGAAGCCCGGGTCGGCCGGCTTCTACCGAACGGAGATGCCGGGGTTCCGACATGAACTGAACCGCACGTTGCAGACCCATGGCGCCCAGGTCTTCTATCCCTATCTGCGCGGTCCTTCCCGTTTTCCCGCCGGCCTGGCCGTCGAGATCCGCAATCCCCAGTTCGGATTGTCGACACAGCTCCGAAGACTCGTGGACGAGGCAAGGCGGGATTGCCACCACTCCATCGAAGCGGATCGACGCCGTGCGCGGAGCGAACTGCTCGAAACCATCCTCGATCATCGGATCTACTCGGTCTACGAGCCGATCGTCGAGGTCGAGAGCAAGACCGTTTTCGGCTATGAGGCCCTGGCGCGCGGTCCCGAAGGCTCCTCGTTCCACTCGCCGGTCGCGCTCTTTTCCGCGGCGGAGGAGTTCGAGCTGGTCTTCGAGCTCGACTGCGTCTGTCGGGAGAGCGGACTGCGTGGTGCGGTCGACTTTCCCTCCGGGACCCGGCTTTTCCTCAACATCCGTCCCACGACGATCCACGATCCGAGTTTCCGGGAGGACCGGCTGATCAAGACGCTCGAGGCCAGCGACCTGTCGCCCTCGGATGTCGTCTTCGAGATTTCCGAACAGGAGTCGCTCTCGAGTTTCGGCGCCTTCGGCGAGATGAGGGACTACTACAAGAGCCTCGGATTCCAGTTCGCGCTCGACGATACGGGGACGGGCTATGCGGGACTCGAGGAACTCCTCGAACTCGAACCCGACTACATCAAGATCGACCGGTCGATGGTCTCGGGTGTCGACCAGGACCCCGCGCGACAGGACGTGCTGGCTGCGGTCCTGCAACTCGCCGACAAGATGGGTGCACACGTGATCGGCGAGGGCCTCGACACGATCGAGGAGCTCGACATGTTGGGGCGACTGGGAATCCGGTTCGGTCAGGGCTGGCTCTTCGGGCGCCCCACTCCTCTTCGCGCCGCCGAGATTGAAACGCCCTGAAAGCTTCCTCCCCTCATGCGGGGTCCGGGGCGGGAACCGGCTCGGGACGATCGGATCGGTCCGTGGGGGCGGCGAGGGACGCCGCGAAGAACGAGGAGACCCGCTCCCTCAGGAGCGCGTGCATCTCGATCTCGCTGCGCAGCTCCGCGAGAGGGCGGGTCGGCCGCGGCTGATCGGGCCGGGGATTGTTCTCGTGCATCGTGTGCAACATCCCGATCGCGTCGCAGAAATGGAAATGGTCCGCGCGGTCGACGACCTCGAGTCGCGAGCGTGGGCCGAGCCGTTCGCACAGGGGAAGGATGCTGGTCTCGAGGTCGACCAGCACGTCGTCGCGCGCCGCCAGGACGAGCACTTCGACGGACTCGGGCAGCGGGAGCTCGCCCGACGCGAAGGCGCGGCGTCCGACGAAGGGTTCGGCGGCGGGAGCCAGGCAGCAGACGGCCCGGACGCGAGGTTCGAGGGCAGGCACCTTGAGCACGGTCCAGCCACCGAAGGAATGTCCGAGAAGTCCCAGGCGGTCGGGGTCGAGGGGAGGCAGCGCGTTCCGGAGGGCCGATCCCGGGTCGAGGAGGACGCGGATCACGCCGTGGAGGTCGAGGGGGCGTTGTCCGCGGATCCATCGGTGGGTCGCTTGTCTCGCGGGTTCATCGGGTAGCGCCGCCATTTCCCAGAAGGTGTTGCCGACATGGTCCGGTGCGACGACGACGTTTCCCCAGCTGGCCAGGTGGGTGGTGAGAAAGGTCGACTGCTGTCGCAGTCCGGAATTGCCATGGGAAAAGGCGATCAGCGGACAGGCCTCCGCGATCGGAGCGAGCCCGATCGAAGCGGGGTGGCGCACACCGAGGGGATGGGGTGCCTCTTCGGTCGCGGTTGGATCCGGCTGGGCCGGGTACCAGATCTCGGTGGGGAGGACACGCTGGCAGGCTGCGGGGAGCGGACCATCCGGTCCCGACCGGACCGGTTCCGGCAGGGTGAGGTCGATCTGGAGGACGCCGACCGGGAAGGGGCCGCGCGCCGCGGGATCCGTGCGAGATGAAGTCATGCGGCATGATTAATCCGCAGGACGGGCCTCGGCAATCCCCGGGCGGTCCTCCGACCCGCTTCGGGGTCCGTCGGCGTGGGCCTTCGTGGGCCTTCAGTCCTCGCTGAGGGAATCGACGAGGGCGACCAGATGGAGGGGGGGGACGAGGCCCGCCTCGATCTTGCGATCATCGAGATCGCCGATCTGCCCGAGGAAACGGCGATCCCGTGGCGCATCCGCATCGAAGTTGGCGGCGATCGGTCCCAGGAAGGGCTCCGCGAGAAAACCGAACTGCGCGAGCATGTCGAGTCGGAATCGGCGGCGAAGTCGGGGGAGGAGTCCATTGGCGGGCGATTCGGGGAGGCGCTCGAAGGCTTCCCGCCAGCTCGCCACGCGCGCCGTCTGGCCCGCCTCGATGCGCGTATAGCGTTCGGGCATCAGTTCCCAGATCCGATCTCCGACGTCGGCGACCTCGTCGGGCGCCTCGATCGGGCCGACGCCCGTCGATTCGGCGAGCAGCAGACAACCACCCCGTTCGGAGAAGCCCTCGAGGACGTCGAGCCAGGGGTCGATCTCCTCGTGGGCCGAGAGGAAATCGCAGAGGATCACCACCGTGGGGTCGATCTTGGACAGCAGGCGAGCGAGATCTGCGGGCTGCCGGGGGGCGTCGAGGGTTTCGACGAGGTCACGGAACGGACTGTCTTCGGGAAGCCGTCCCGAAGCCGGGTCGTTCGGGGCAAGCGGGTCACCGACGAAGAGAACGAAATCCGGGGATCCGTTCTGGACCAGCCCGTCGGCGAGGGATCGGAACCCGGTCATCGCGTCCCGGCCGAGAAGGACGATCCGCTGCTCGGAAGGATCCCGCGCCGCACGTCGTGAAAGCGATGCCCGAAGCAGGTCGGCGAGGGAATCGATGCCCATCGGACCGAAGTGGCGCCGGATCTGGTCGTCCTGCCAGGCGTCGAAGAGCTTCTTCCGATTCCGTCGCGAGTCGGAGGCGATGCGATCCACCCGGGCCGGCTGATCCGTTCGGGTTCCGGCCTCGCGGGACCCGTTCCAGCATTCTCCCGGTTCGGCATCGAGTCCCACGAGAGGGGATGGGAGGGGCTCGTCCTCGAAGGGAAGGGGGGAAAGCGTGGGGTCGAGCAGCGCCGCTTCGGCCCGCGCGTCGTTCTCCCGGTCGAGGGCGGGGTCGGCGCGGGAACCGGTCCGGAGGTCGGAGACGACATCGGGGACACGAGTGTCTCCCAGGACTTCCCGGAGATGGGAAAGGAGCTCCTGACTCTTCGTGTTGAGTCGGCGTTCGCGATCGAGCTGGCATCGGGTGTTCTCGAGCGCCTGCCCCTGTACTTCGAGGCGATCCTGGAGCGCTTCGATCCGCGTCCGGTGACGGGCGATCTCGCTCTCGCGTTCTTCGAGGGTCCGGCGCAGGAGCGCTCGTTCGGCGTCGCGCGCGTCGATCTCGCGCTCGTTCAAGGCAAGGCGTTCCTCCAGGCGGCGTCGTTCGGCTTCCAGGACCTCGATCCGTCGTGCGAGTTCGATTCCGGCAGACCGGCTCGCGTCGAGCGGATCCGGAAGACTCGGCCCGGGGGCCGGGCGCGCCGGGTCGACGGGGGCCGCTTCCGGTGCAGGGACGCGGTCCGGGGCTGCTTCCGAGAGGCGGGCGCGCAGTTCGGCGATCTCGCCCTCTTGCAGCCTGCTCGTTTCGAGGGCCATCTCGAGCTGGCTTCGCAACGCGCGCAACTCCGCGCGGACGCCGGCCAGCTCATCGGGTGCCCGATCGGGATCCGATCCCGGGCGGGGATCCTCTGCGGGCTCGCGCTGGGCCGGGGCGGTCGGCGTGGTCCCATCCGGGTCGGGATGGGCTTGTGATTCCGGTGCGACGAGCCCCGTCAGGGCGCGTCGCTGCCAGCCGCGAGTGGCATCCGGAACCCCGGCCGTTTCTGCGGTCGGCCGACGCAGCGCTTCACGCGCAGTCGCCAGGGCGAGGCGGGAAGCCCTTTCCCGGGCCTGGGCCTCCTCGGCGAGCCGTCTGGCTTCGCTCGCGTTGAGCAGGCCTTCCCGGGGTTCCGCCGACCCATCGTCGGCGGGAGTGGACGGAGCGGAAACGGACGAGAGGGCGTCGGATGGTCGCGGCGGGGCCTGTCGTCGGGCGAGCGCGGCGACCTCCCGGGAGCGGGCATGCAGGGCCTCGCGCAGTCGTACGACTTCATCCTCACGGTCGTCGTCCGGAGAGCGGCCCGGGGACTCTCCCGAGATCGTGGCGGGATCCGCGAGCAGGGAGAATCGGGGCAGGGCCTCGTGGGCCGTGCTCGTTCCGGGCGTCTCGACACGTTCCGCGGGCGCGGAATCGGCTGGGGCGTCGGATTCACGTTCGATGCGATCCGTCCGGTCGAGGTCGGCCGTTTCATGGCGATGCGGAGTTTCGTGCGGCACGCGGAGTCCCCCGTCTGCGCTGGTTCGCATTCCAGGACATCGGTCAGACTCGGCTTGTCTTGAGTTTTCGCGGGATTAGGCGGACGGGTGCGGCGATCTTGCGGGTGCGTGAAGCGGCTGGACGGGGGCGACGGGGAAGATCCGTTGGTGGGACCCCTCGCCTCGAGTCCCATTCGGGGAAGGACCCGAGGCGGGATCCGGGTTCGACCGGAGTCCGATCCCGTCAGTGGGTGCGATAGCGCGCACCCATCTTCTGGCGCCCCTGGTTGATCCCCTTCAGCTCCTCCATGGCCGCCATGGCGACCTCGGTTCCGGCGACCTCGTCGCCCTCGCGATCGAGTTCGTCCATGTCGACCCAGGCCTGGTAGACATGGCGCGTGCGGTCGGTGATGATGCCCGCCTTCAGGAGGGTCTTGATCAGGACGCGGAAGATGTTGGTGTTGTTCGTCATGTCCTGGCGTCGATCCTCCTCGGTGAAGGCCTCGAGGACGGCGCTGCGGACCCATTGCCAATCGAGATCGAACTCGCGGTAGATCTCCTGCTTCTGCTCGGCGTTCACGAGATTGAAGAGCAGGACCTGGAACGCTTCGGCGGCCCAGAGCTCGACGTGTTCATGCTCCTCCTCGGTGAGTTTCGGGATCGTCCGATCGGCCCAGATCTTGCCGAACTTGTGGTGGAAGGCCTCGTCCGACATCGTGAACTGGATCAGCCGGCGAAGCAGCGGATCGTGTGTCTCCCGCTGGATCGTCGCGAAGGCACCCATCGCGAGTCCTTCGATCAGCATCTGCATGCCGATCAGCTTCTTGTAGACCAGTCCGGTCGTCACGATCTCGTTCATGAAATTGCGGATCGTCGAGCCGGATCGGAGGGGCGACCCCCAACGGGTCGTGATGTAGTTGGTGAAGCCGGTGACGTGGCGCGCCTCTTCCCGGGTCTGGTTGGCCGCGTACTCCATCGCGCCGGGATCGCGCAGGATCTGGGTCAGGCTCGCCGACAGAGACAGGGCGCCCTGCTCGCCGTGCAGGATGCTCGAGAGGATGAAGCGCGTGTTCTGGTTCGCGAGCCGCATCTTCTGCCCCTCGTCGAGCTTGTCCGCGACCGCCGTCTGCAGCTCGATGCAGAAATCCTTCGGCATGATGAGCTGTTCGTCGAGATCAAAGGGCTCGCTCGCGAAATCGACATAACGCGGATCCATCGGATCCCAGAAATGATCGACCGTGGCCGCGATGATGTCGTTGAAGGCATCGGTCCGATCGGCATAGCGGTCGACTTCGATCAGGGCATCGAAATTGTCACGGTCGACGGTGTTGTAGATCGGGTCATAGGTGATCTGGCGATCGGTCATTGCGGGACTTCTCCTTCGGGCGTCGTCAGGGTTCGTTTCGAGGTCGCGGTTCGTTTCGGAAGGGATGACAACGAAGGGCAGGGGCTGCCGGGCTCCGAACAACCGCCGTGCAACTGGAAATGGGTGAGCGTGTCGATGATGGCGTCGCGATCGACTCGCGAGGGATCTTCGGCCCACCACGCGAGCACATGGGCCCACATGCCGACGATCGCCTGGGAAAGCACCTCGGGATCGAAACAGCCCCCCTCGTCCGGATTCGTCCGATCGCCCCCGACCGCCTCCCGACGCCGGAGGCGCAATCCCCGGGCCAGACGGGCGAGGATCTGGGGGCCGATCTCGCCGGCCTCTCCACCGGGATGGAAGACGATCCGAAGCAGGTCCCGCCGGTCCTCGGCAAAGCCGACGAGGGCCTCTGCCTGGGCCCGGGTGATCTCGGCCGGGTCCGTCCGGTTCTGGGCGACGACATCGAGTCGCGCTTCGAGTTCGCCGGCGGCCTCCTCGGCGAGCTCCCGGAAGAGGGCGAGTTTGTCCTTGAAATGGAGATAGAAGGTGCCTGAGGCATACCCCGCCTTGGCGGCGATGGCGTGGCTGGTGACGTCCCGGGGCCCCTTCTCGGCGAAGAGTGCGAGCCCGGCCTCGAGCAGTCGGCGCCGTGTGGCCACGGGCCTTGCCACGCGGGTCGGGGCGACCCGGGTCGGGCCCGACGGATCCGGAGATTCGGTGGCGGGAATCGAGGGAGTGACGTTCATGTCAGTACTGACGGTAGCGTCAGTAGACGAGCCGGGAAAAGAGGGGAAAAGATGACTCGGAGTCCAGATTGGGGATCAGCCGATGGCGGCCCGGGCGTCACAGACCTCGTCGCAGGCGGGATTCGCGTCCGGCGGGTTGCGATCGAACTCGATCTGGATCGTGGTGTGGACGATCCCGAAGCGATTCGTCAACTCGTTG
>DRKE01000056.1 GCA_011051925.1 Deltaproteobacteria bacterium | reverse complement strand
CGGGCTGGGAAACGAAGAGGCCGCTGCCGGTGCCGGGATCGTCATCCTTTCGGTTCCCTTCGAACACACCGCGAGTACGCTGAAAGGCATCAAGGACTCGCTTCGCGAAGGTCAGATCGTCGTTTCGATGACGGTGCCACTGGCGACGGCCGTGGGCGACGGACCGATGCGGACGATCGGGATCTGGCAGGGATCGGCGGCGGAACTCGTCCAGTCCCTGGTGCCGAAGGGCGTCGACGTCGTGTCGGCCTTCCAGAATGTCTCCTCCCATCGCCTTCAGGATCTCGATCAGCCCGTCGAATGCGATGTGGTCGTTTCGGGGCCCAGGGTCGCCCGGCAGAAGGTGATGGCCCTTTGTCCGCTGGTCGAGGGATTGCGGGCGCTCGATGGCGGCCCCCTCTCGAATGCGCGGATCGTCGAGGAGATGACCGCGTTGATCATCGGCCTGAACATCCGACACAAGTGTCCAGAGGGGCTGGGCATCCGCTTCACGGGCCTTCCCGACGACGCCTGATCGATCCCGACCGCCGGATCGACCCCCACGGCCGTGCGCGCTTCGAGTCGCCCCGCAGGGCGAGGGGGCGTTCGGCCTGAGAGTGAAAAACCCCAGTATTTTCAAGGACTTGCAAACACCGTTTCGCACGGGTCTGATTCTGCTTCAGAAACGGGCATTTGCGTGCGCGTCACGCGGGATGAAACGCTGTCACCTACTAGGTGTTGTGGTTGTCACTCCTACCTATCGCAATATTTTGTGTTTTTTCTGTTGACGGCGCCGCCCGATGGGTGCAAGTTGCCCTTCAACGGGGATGTGAGGTTCCTCCTGTAGCCTGGGGGGGTCGCAACCGGGTGGTTGCGGGGAGGAACACGAACCATGGGTGGGGAGTTGCCAGACCGACATTGAATCGATTCGGGAAGCAGGAACCGTTGACCGTCGGGGGGTGACCCCGTGTTGCACCTGGCGGGTTTCGGTTCGTCCGGATCGGAGGCTCCGAGTCGCCTCGAGCCGTCCCGCGAATGCTCTTCGGAGCAGTCCAGGCGATTCCAGCGACGAGAGCGGTGACGAGAGGCAGCGATCCACTTCTTGTTCGGGGGGCGCCGGAAGATCTTCCGGCGCCCCACTCATCTGCAGCGTCCGGTGCATCACCGGGCCGTCCCGGGGTACGACGGATCGAGACGGCCGCAGCGCGGTCCCGGGACGGGGAAATGGCGAGCAGGCTGTCGGCCCGAGCACGGGCGAGCACGAGAAGCACGAGCGAGCACGAGAGCACGAGAAGGCAGGAAGCGGGCGGGTTGTGAGCGAGCGGTCCTGGGTCGCCGGAAATCGAAGGAATCGAAGTCGGAATCATCGAAGTCGGAATCGAAGAAGACCAGGGGGGTGGGGCGAGACATGAGCGACGAACTAGACTGGGGTGGGGACGAGCGGATGGCGGACGACGAGAGGCACGACGAGAGGCACGAGGGGATGGTGGACGAGAGGGTGGCGCGGGAAGCCGGAACGGCCGCGCCGCGTACGCTCCGCAATGCGTCCCCTGAAGCATCGAAGACCCGGGCCTCCGCCCGGGCGGCGGGGAAGACGACCGCGAAGGCCACGAAGCGCTCGTCGAAGGGCACCGGACTCACGATCGAACGGTATTTCACGACGCCGGACGTCGACCCCTTCGACACCGTCGAATGGGAACTCCGATCGGCGACGATCGCGAACGAGAAGGGCGAGACCGTCTTCGAGCAGAATGACGTCGAGATCCCGAAGAGCTGGTCCCAGCTCGCGACCAATGTCGTCGTCTCGAAGTATTTCCGCGGTCATATCGGGACGCCCGAACGCGAGCACAGCGTTCGACAGCTGATCGGGCGCGTCGTGGGTCGGATTCGCGAATGGGGCGAAGAGGGCGGCTATTTCGCGACCGAGGAGGATTCGCGCGCCTTCGCGGACGAGCTCGCCTACCTGCTCGTCCATCAGAAGATGGCCTTCAACAGCCCCGTCTGGTTCAACCTCGGCGTCGAAGGCACGAAGCAGCAGGCGAGCGCCTGCTTCATCAACTCCGTCGAGGACACGATGGAATCGATCATGGATCTCGCCAAGACCGAGGCCATGCTCTTCAAGGGCGGCTCCGGGACGGGCAGCAATCTCTCGACGATCCGTTCGTCCCGCGAGCAGCTCGCCGGCGGCGGTGTCGCCTCGGGGCCCGTCTCCTTCATGCGTGGCTTCGATTCCTTCGCTGGCGTGATCAAGTCGGGCGGGAAGACGCGGCGCGCGGCGAAGATGGTGATCCTGAACGTCGACCATCCCGACGTGATGGACTTCATCCGCTGCAAGGCCGACGAGGAGAAGAAGGCCTGGTCGCTGATCGAAGAGGGCTACGACGGCGGATTCAACGTGCCCGGCGGGGCCTACGATTCCGTGTTCTTCCAGAACGCGAATCATTCGGTTCGCGTGACCGACGAGTTCATGGCGGCGGCGGGCATCGGAGGGACCTGGCAGACGAAGGCGGTGACGACCGGGGAGACGGTCGAGACGCTGCGGGCCGACGAGATCCTGCGCGAGATGGCCGAAGCGGCCCATATCTGTGGCGATCCCGGGATCCAATACGATTCGACGATCAATCGCTGGAATCCCGTCAAGAATTCCGGTCGCATCAATTCGAGCAATCCCTGCTCCGAGTACATGTTCCTCGACGACACGGCCTGCAATCTCGCCAGCCTGAACCTGATGACCTTTCTCGACGAGGCAGGCGAATTCCAGGTCGAGGACTATCGGCGTGCGGCCGGCTTGACGATCCTCGGTCAGGAGATCCTCGTCGATTTCGCCGACTATCCGACGCCCCAGATCGAGCGCAACAGCCATCTCTATCGACCCCTCGGACTCGGCTACGCGAACCTCGGCGCGCTCTTGATG
>DRKE01000055.1 GCA_011051925.1 Deltaproteobacteria bacterium | reverse complement strand
TGACGGCCTGGAAGGATCCGATCACGCGACCGAATTGCTTCCGCTCGCCCGCATAGCGAACGGACTGCTCGATCATCGACTCACATGCCCCCAACACGTCTGCCGCCAGGGCGATCCGACCCGCCTCGAGCGCGCGATCCAGAACCGGCGCCACGCCTTCGAACATCGCCTCGACCCTGGCTCCTTCAAAGAGCACCTCACTCGTGCATCGTGTCGCGTCCGTCGTCGTCAGGCGGGTGACGGAAACCCCGGGCGAGTCGCGAGGGACGACGGCGAGCCCGCCGTCCCCAACGGCAACCAGCAGCAGGTCCGCGCCGCAAGCATCGAGCACCATCAGGGCCCGACCCTCGACTCGGTCGCCATCGGCTCGCACTCCGGCCCCCTCTCGCACGGAGAAGAGTTCCGTCAGGCCGAGACCGAACAGAAGCTCCCCCGAAGCGATCCCCGCAAGCCACGGATCCACCCTCGCATCGTGCAATCCACGCAGTACCACCGGAGCCAGGATCGCGGAAGAGAGGAAAGGCATCGGCGTCGCTGCGTGGCCGAGTGCCTGGGAGACGAGTGCCGCATCGAGCAGCGTGAGCCCACTGCCGCCCTGGGCCTCGGGAACGAGAATGCCCGTCACCCCCAGCTCCGCCAGCGCCTGCCAGGTCTTCCGATCGTTCGGGCACGGCAGCTCCCGGAGTTCGCGTACGCGCTCGATCGGAACCCGATCGGCCAGGAACGACCGGACCGTCTGATCGAGCAGGACCTGATCCTCGGAGAGTCCGAAATCCATTGGCCTTGCCCCTTCTCCTCGTCTCGATTCGACCGTACCGGGAGCCAGCGGCGCCTGCCCGGAAAGGCCTCTCGTCAGTTCTTCGCGGGCTTCGGCTCGCGGGGAAGTCCGAGCCCCCGCTCCGCGATGATGTTCTTCTGGATCTGCGCCGTCCCGCCGCCGATGATCAGACCGAGCGAAAGAAAGGAATGTGCCTGCCAGAATCCCTTCTCACGTTCGTATTTCGAGTGGTCGTAGAGCACGCCGAGCTCCCCCATCACGTCGATCGCCAGGGAGGCCATGTCGAAATTCAACTGGCAGTTCTGCAATTTCACGATCAGGCCCGCGACGCCGGGATTCTCGCCCTTGAGGTTGCAGGTCAGCAGTCGGAGTGCGTGGTACTTCATCGTCAACATTCGCGCTTGAAGACGCATCAAGCGATCGCGATGGACCGGGCTGGCCATCGCCGGGACCCCGTTGCTCACCTCGTTCTCCATCAGGCGGACCAGTCGCAGGAAGGTGCCCTCGGTATTCGCATTGAGCGATCCCCGTTCGTGCTTGAGGGTCGTGTTCGCGATCCTCCAGCCTTCACCCCGAGCACCGACGATATTCGTCCGCGGGACCCGGACATCCTTGAAGAAGACCTGATTGAACGAGTTCTCCCCGAGATCTCCCGACATCGTCCGCAACGGCCTGACCTCGATTCCGGGCGAATCCATCGACAGCAACAGGTAGCTGATCCCGGCGTGTTTGGGCGCATCCGGCTCGGTCCGCACGAGCACGAACATCATGTCTGCCGCATCGGCCGTGCTCGTCCAGATCTTCTGTCCGTTGATGACGAAATCGTCACCGTCCACCGTGGCGGAGGTCTGGAGACTCGCGAGATCACTTCCGGCCCCGGGCTCCGAGTAGCCCTGACACCAGATCATCTCCCCCCGGAGCGTCGGCGCGATATAGCGCTTCTTCTGCTCCTCCGTTCCATGGGCCAGAAGCGTCGGCACGAGCATGGCCGGCCCCTGGAGATGCAATCCGCGAGTGATGTGCGCGCGATTGAACTCTTCGTCCATGATGACCGTCTCGAGCAGATCGGGTTCCGCACCGTAGCCGCCATATTCCCGCGGAATCGTCCGAGCCCAGTATCCGTGTTCGATCTGCAGGGAGAGCCATCGTGAACGCTCCTCGGGCGGCGTCTGGAAGAAGGGCGTCTTCGGCCGACGGTCTCCGTGCTCCTCGAGGAAGGCACGCACCTCTTTTCGAAAGGCTTCGTAGCGTTCGCCGTATTCCAGATCCATGATCCCGACTCCTCCCGGTACGTGCGGCCCCAGCGAACGGTCGGGCCGTCTACTTTCCCAGTCGATAACCCGGCTTCGGCGGGTCGACCGGGCCCCCCGCGAAACATTGTGCGATCTCCATCCAGCGTGAGGCCACGGGTCCCGTCACGCGAAGCTGCGTGTCTGCGACGTTGCGGACCTGGGTGACGGTCAGACAGAAATCGAGGGCGCTTCCCTCGACCCGCTCTTCGTCGCTCGGATCATTGTACTCCCAGATCTCCCCCGACGGCGCGACCAGACGGACGTAGGGCGGCGGGCCGGGGATCTCGAGTTTCCGGTTCACGAAGGTCCAGCCGAAGGTCCGGACGCCGATGGCCACGATGTTCTTGATCCGATCCGTCGGCTCACGCACGACACCCTTCAGATCGTAGATCGCCTGGCCATGGGCCCAGGTCTCCATGAAGCGGGCCGTCGTGAACATCTGGATGCCCATGTCGGGTCCGAACCAGGGAAGGCGGCGCTTCGGGTCCGAACGCCCGAGTGCCTCGACCATCTCGTCGTTCGTTTCCTTCCAGCGTTCCATCAACGATCGGGCGTCGTATCGGCCGAATGCCTCCCGCGCCTGCTGCTGCCCGCTGGAACCCGCCTGAAGCCCCTCGAGCAGGTCCTTCTGGCAGGCAGCGAACTCCTCCGGCCCCGCGAGCGATGCCATCGAGACCCGATCGAAGAAATGCAGATGGGCGACGATGTCCCAGGGCGTCCAATCCATGAAGAGCGTGGGCCGCTCCCAATCCCCGGGGTCGAGCGTCTGCAGGAACTCGTACAGCTCCCGGGTTTCGGCTCGCAGATCCTCACAGACCGGCAACGTCATGACGCCCGAAGCTCCTCCATGTACCGCTCGCGATCCTCGTCCTTCACGAACGAAAGGTTCATCAGGACCCGATCGATCAGACCGCCGAAGCGCTCCTTGAAAACACCGACGACCTTCGCGGGCTCGGCCACGATCGCGAACTCTTCGAGGATCTCATCGGTGATCCGCTCGCCCATCGCATCCCACTCCCCCCGTTTCGACAGGACGTTCAACTCGGTCTGCAGGTCGCCCCAACCGTGGACTTCGAGAACAGGACGATAGGCCGGCGTCGAACCGTAGAATCCGATCTGTCTCGTCACGGCGGCCCGCGCCCGCTCCCATTCCTCTTCGTCGTTTCCCGTCACGACGAAGGGCGGATAGCAGAGTTCGAGATCGCTTCGCGTCCGACCCGACTTCTCGAGCCCCCTCTCGAGGGCGGGCAAGGTCACTTCGCGCAGGTATTTCGCCGTCGAAAAGGCATGCACGATCATTCCGTCCGCGACCTCGCCGGCCACCTCGGTCATCTTCGGACCGACTGCCGCGAGGACCACACGAGGCGCGCCATGGGGGTTGTTCGTCGGTGTGAACATCGGGGTCATCAGCGTATGCGTGTAGAATTCGCCGCGGTAGGCCAGTCGTTCTCCCTCGTACCAGCTGTTCCAGATCGCGCGCATCGCGAGGATGAAGTCGCGCATTCGCGACGCGGGCTTCGACCATGGCATGCCGAAACGCTTTTCGATGTGGGGCTTGATCTGTGACCCCAGCCCGAGGATGAATCGCCCGCCGGAAAAAGCCTGCAGGTCGTTCGAAAGCCCGGCGACGATCATCGGATTGCGGGCAAAGGCGACGGCGATCGAAGTCATCAACTCGATCCGTTCGGTGTGTTCGGCCGCCAGGAGAAGCGGAAAGAAGGGATCGCCGCTCATCTCCGCCGTCACCAGGCCGTCATAGCCCTCGGCTTCGAGTCGCCGTGCCTCCGCCGGCACCTTCGAGAGATTCGCCGTATTGGCGAGACCTGCGTCGATCTTCATCCGTCCATCCGTCCTCGTCGTCCGCTCTCGTTTCTTCGTTCTTCTCGTTTCGTTGCTTCGTGGCCTTGCGTCGCCGTTCTCGACCGTTTTCGACCTGTCTCGTTCCGATCGGGCTTCGCGTTCCGGGCGCTCCCGACCGGCCCGGTAATATCTGTTGATCGTTGTTACCAGACCTGTTATGAACGTGTCAACCAGAAGTTGGAGAGGCCATGCAACCCGCCCTGCTCGCTCCCCCGATCCAATCGACGCTCGACCCGAGATCCGAGGAGTTTGCCGAGAACCGACGTGTCATGCTCGAGAGACTCGCGGAGATCGACCGACTGCTCGACGAGGCGGAACGAGGCGGCGGCCCCGAGGCCCATGCCCGTCTCGCGAAGCGAGGGAAGCTCCCCGTCCGGGAGCGCATCGCCCTCGCCCTCGATCCCGACAGCCCCTTCCTCGAAATCAGTTCGCTCGCGGGATACAACTCGGACTATGTGATCGGCGGCGGAGCCGTACTCGGCATCGGTGTCATCGCGGGCGTCGAATGCGTGATCTTCGCGAACGACCCGACCGTACTCGGCGGCGCCCTCACGCCCTATGTCGGAAAGAAGTGGATGCGCGCCCTCGAGATCGCACGCGACAACGGCATCCCCTACGTCAGCTTCGTGGAATCCGCTGGTGCCGACCTTCGCATGGAAGGGGATTCCGACTCGAAGGACGGAAAGAAGAAGCGTCGCCCCGCGAAAACGACCCATTTCGCCGAGACCGGACGCTTCTTCTACGAGATGATCGAGCTGTCCAAGCTCGAGATCCCCACGATCTGCGTCGTCTTCGGGTCTTCGACCGCCGGGGGGGCCTATCAACCGGGGATGTCCGACTACAATGTCCTCATCAAACGACAATCCAAGGTCTTCCTGGCAGGCCCGCCGCTGGTCAAGATGGCCACGGGAGAGGAGTCGGACGACGAGACCCTCGGCGGTGCGAAGATGCACGCCGAGATCTCGGGCCTCGGTGAGTATCTTGCGGAAGACGAGCCCGATGCCCTCCGCCTCTGCCGTGAGATCGTCTCGCACCTCAACTGGCGGAAGGCCGGCCCGCCACCGAGTCTCCGTGCCGACGAGCCCGTGCTCGATCCCGAGGAGCTGCTCGGGATCGTCAGCCCCGATCTGCGGCGCCCGATCGAGATCCGCGACGTCATCGGCCGGATCGTCGACGGGTCCCGCTTCGAGGAGTTCAAGCAGCGCTATGGAAGGACGCTCGTCTGTGGATTCGCCTCGATCGACGGCTACCCGGTCGGCATTCTCGGCAACAACGGCGTGCTCTACCCCGAATCCGCAGAGAAGGCGGCCCATTTCATCCAGCTCTGCAACCAGATCGACATGCCGCTGGTCTTCCTGCAGAACCTGACGGGCTTCATGGTCGGTCGGGACTTCGAGCACGCCGGGATCATCAAGAAGGGTTCGCAGATGATCAACGCGGTGACGAATTCGACCGTTCCCCATCTGACCGTGATCATCGGGGCCTCCTATGGCGCCGGGACCTATGCGATGTCCGGTCGTGCCTTCAACAACCGCTTCACGTTCATCTGGCCGAGTGCCAGGATCGCCGTCATGGGCGGAAAGCAGATCGCGGGCGTGATGTCCCTCGTCCGCCGGGGCCAGGCGGCACGGAAAGGCATTCCCTTCGACGAAGAGGCCGACGCCCGGCTCGTGGCCGCGGTCGAGGCGAAACAGGAGCAGGGCTCGATCGCGCTCGAGGCCACCGGCGCGATCAGCGACGACGGCATCCTCGATCCCCGCGACACCCGAACGGCCCTGGCGATCTGCTTGTCCGTCGTGCGCAACCGACCGATCGAGGGCGCGGACGGATATGGAGTGTTCCGACTATGAGCCTGTCGACCCTGTTGATCGCGAACCGGGGCGAGATCGCCCGGCGCATCATCCGAAGCGCCCACGACATGGGGATCCGTTGCGTTGCCGTGTACGTCGATGCCGACGCCGACATGCCCTTCGTATCGGACGCCGACGAAGCCGTCCGCCTCCCGAGCTCGTATCTCGACGGCCCCGGCATCCTGGAAGCCGCCCGGGTGACCGGCGCCCGGGCAATCCATCCGGGTTACGGATTCCTGTCGGAGAACGCCGGGTTCGCGGAAGCGGTCACGCGGGCCGGAATCGCCTGGGTGGGACCCACGCCGAACGCCATCGCCCAGATGGGTGACAAGCTGGCGGCCCGGGAACTCGCGGAGAAACACGATGTCCCGGTACTTCCCGGCAGCGAACGCGTCGAGGATGCCGATCGGATCGGCTTCCCGATCCTCGTGAAGGCCGCTGCGGGTGGCGGCGGAAAAGGCATGCGCATCGTCGAACGCCCCGAAGATCTCGACGACGCGATCGCGTCGGCCCAGCGCGAGGCAGCCAGCGGATTCGGAGATGATCGCGTCTTCCTCGAACGCTACATCGCGCGGTCGAGACACATCGAAATCCAGATTCTCGGCGACGCCCAGGGTCACGTCGTCCACCTCGGCGAACGCGAGTGCTCGATCCAGCGCCGACACCAGAAGATCATCGAGGAATCCCCCTCGCCCCGGGTCGACGACCGCATGCGCACGGAGATGGGCGAGGCAGCGCTGCGTCTCGCCCGGGCACTCGACTACCGATCGGCCGGAACCGTCGAGTTCCTCGTCGACGACGCTACGGGGGAGTTCTTCTTCCTCGAAGTGAATGCGCGATTGCAGGTCGAACATCCCGTGACGGAATGCGTCACGGGGATCGATCTCGTTCGGGCCCAGCTCCGGATCGCCGACGGGCAGCCCCTCGAATTCTCACAGGACGAGATCCACTTCGACGGTGTGGCCATCGAAGCGCGGCTCTATGCGGAAAACCCGGCCGGTGGCTTCCTGCCGGCCACCGGCCGTCTCGATGCTTTCCGGCCCGCGACCGACCCCGTCGTCCGCTGGGATTCGGGGGTCGAGGAGGGCACGCTCGTCGGAACGGATTTCGACCCGATGCTGGCCAAGGTCATCGCCCACCGACCCACCCGGAGCGAAGCCGCAGGTCGATTGGCCCTCGCCCTCGAGCGACTCCATCTCGGGGGCGTCGTCACGAACCGCGATTTCCTGGTCGCGACGCTTCGCACGCCTGAATTCCTGGCGGGGGATACGACGACCGACTTCATCGACCGCGTCGATCCGGCGCGGCGATGGGTCCCCGACGACGCGGAGTTCGAGCGCGTCGCCCGCATCGGCGCGTTGTGGATCCAGGGAGCCAACCGCGCGGAGGCGCGGGTCCTGCAGTCGATCCCGTCCGGATGGCGAAACGGCCGGATGCCCCCCGAACGGGTCAAGCTCGCGTGGGACGATCGGGAGATCGAGGTCCGCTATCGGCGGGTCCGGGACGGATCGTTCGTCTTCTCCGACGAGACGCAGGCGCGGATCCATTCCTGGACACCGCGATCGATCGATGTCGAGATCGGCGGGCGCCGCCAGGAAGTGCTCGTCACCCGGGCGGAAGATCGATTGGTCGTCCAGGACCCGCACGGAGACGTCGAGTTCCGCGTCATGCCCCGCTTCGTGCTGCCCGGCTCCGAGGACGCCTCCGGTGGCCTGGTTGCCCCGATGCCGGGCAAGGTGATCGACATCCGCGTCGTCGTGGGCGATCGCGTCACGACGGGACAGACCCTGATCCTGCTCGAGGCCATGAAGATGGAACACCCGATGCGCGCGGCGACCGACGGACTGGTTTCCGAGATCCGGGTGGGTGTCGGCGACCAGATCGAGAACGAAACACTGATGCTCGTCATCGAACCCGAGGAGGCCGACGGCGACGGCGACGGCGACTGATGCCAGCGGGCAGACCACCAGCCGATCGCCACCGCCGGCAACGGGAAATCCGGGACGACACGAAGGAGAAGACCGCCATGGCCGACCCGATCCGCATCGCGAACTGTTCCGGTTTCTTCGGAGACCGCCTCTCCGCCGCACGTGAGATGGTCGAGGGCGGACCGATCGACGTGCTCACGGGAGACTGGCTCGCCGAGTTGACGATGCTCATCCTGGCCCGGACCCGGATGAAGCGTCCCGGAGCGGGCTATGCCCGGACCTTCGTCACCCAGATGGAAGAAGTCATGGGTACCTGTCTCGAACGCGGCATTCGCGTCGTGTCGAATGCCGGCGGTCTCGACCCGGAGAATTGTGCGGAAGCCGTCCATGCGGTGGCCCGGAAACTCGGGCTGGATCCGAAGATCGCCTTCGTCCGCGGAGACGACCTCATGCCCGGGATCGGCGAGCTGATCGCCCGCGACCAGCTCCATCATTTCGAGACCGGAGAGCCGATCAAGGACCCCGGACGATTCATGACGGCAAACGCCTATCTCGGCTGCTGGGGCATCGTCGACGCCCTCGAACGGGGCGCGGACATCGTCATCACGGGGCGAGTGACCGATGCGGCGGTGGTCTGCGGGCCAGCGGCCTGGCATCACGGCTGGCGACGCGACGAATGGGATGCTCTTGCGGGCGCCGTGGTGGCGGGTCACGTCATCGAATGCGGCACCCAGGCGACCGGCGGCAACTACTCCTTCTTCCGCGAGGTGAAGGGGCTCGAGCGAACGGGCTTCCCCTGGGCGGAGATCGCCGAAGACGGCACCTGTGTGATCGGCAAGCACGAAGGGACGGGGGGGGAGGTCTCGATCGGAACCATCACGTCGCAGCTGCTCTACGAGATCGGCGGTCCCGAGTATTTCGGCCCCGACGTGACGACCCGTTTCGACACGATCGCGCTCGAAGAAGTGGCCCCCGATCGCGTTCGGATCCACGGCACGAAGGGCGAGCCACCGCCCGATACCCTCAAGGTCTGCATGAATCGCGCCGGGGGCTTCCGGAACGACATGCGGGTCTGCCTGACCGGACTCGACATCGACGCGAAGGCGGAGCTGATCGAAAAGGCCTTCTGGACGGCCTGCCCCTTCGAGCCGAAGGACTACCAGCAGGTCACGACCCGGCTGCTTCGCACGGACAAGGAGGACCCCGAGACCAACGAGGAAGCCGTCGCGATCCTCCATCTCTGCGTCAAGGATCCCGACGAGAAGAAGGTCGGCCGGGCCTTCTCGAATGCCATGACCGAGATCGCACTCTCGACGATTCCGGGCTATTTCGGCGTGGGCGGCGGCCCGGCTGCCGGTCGTCCCTTCGGCGTCTACGAACCCGCGCGCGTGCCCGCGAACGCGGTGCCCCAGGAAGTGGTCTTCGTCGGCGGCGAAACGCGATGGATCGACTCCGTGATTCCACCGGATGACGTCGAGGTCACGCCGGCACCAGAACCGACCACGAAAGCGCCGGGAGGGGAAACCGTCCGCGTCCCCCTCGGCACGATCATCGGCAGCCGATCGGGAGACAAGGGCGGGAATGCGAACCTCGGTGTCTTTGCCCGGACCGACGAGGCCTGGGCCTGGCTCGATGCCTTCCTGACGACCGAACGACTCGGGGAACTCCTGCCCGAAGTCGGCGGATTCGAAGTCGATCGCCATCGCCTCCCGGCGCTGCGCAGCCTCAACTTCGTCATCCACGGCATCCTCGAGGAGGGTGTCGCTGCCGCCACCCGCCAGGATGGCCAGGCCAAGAGCCTGGGCGAGTGGTTGCGCGCCCGGTTCGTCGAGATCCCGAAGGCCCTGCTTCCGTGAGCCAGATCGCTTCTCGAGCCGACCCGTCGGGTGCGGGAAGATCCCGCAAGCCGTCTGTTCCGGACGTGCGCCCGCCCCGGCGCCTGCTCTCCCCCGGAACCGAACGCGCCCTGACCACGCGACAGCTCGAAATCCTCGACACCCTCGACGAATCGGTCCTCAGCGGGGGGTTCGCCGATCTCACGATGGCGGAGATCGCCCGACGGATGACCTGTTCGCTCCGCACGCTCTATGGAATCGCGCCCAGCAAGGAAGAGCTCGTGCTCGCGGTCGTCGATCGACGCCTCCACCGCATCGGCCGCGAAGCGATGGAAGCACTCGAGTTGGATGGTCCGCCCCTGGAACGACTACGCGCCTACCTTCGCGCGACCAATCTCGCGCTCCAACCGACGACGGTCCTCTTCTCGAGGGATTTCGCGAAACTTCCGGGCGCGCTTCAACTCGCGGAGGCCCACGCCGGATACATCGTCTCCGTGACCCGCGCGCTTCTCGACGAGGCCGTCGCGAGCGGGGCGATCGCCCCCCTCGACACGTCGGCGCTCGCCCTGGTCCTGGGCCGACTCGGGCGGGAATTCGCTCGCCCGGAACTCGAGTCCCTGATCGAGGAATCGCCTCGCGAAACCGCGGATGCCATCGCCGAGATCATCCTTGCCGGACTCGTCGCCGGACGTTGAAGGATCCCGACCGGACGAACCCGATCGGGATATCCGGGACCCGAAAGGATGCTCTCCGCGATCGCTCCGACGGACTCGCATCCGCGCGCCATTCGCAGGCCGCCCGCCACCGGCACGCCGGCTCATGACCGGTCGATGCGCGACTTTCCGCCTTGGCGCTGCCCCTGGTCATCGGCGAGCCCGGATCACGAAAGAGCCCCCGAGAGCAATGCTCCGGCCGGAACCTCGACCGGCACTTCGGAGTCGTTCACGAGCTCGACGCAGCCCTCGACGGAGACGTCGCGACCGAACCGGAAATCTCCCTTCACGACGAGCCGACGACAGCGCAGGAGCGACGGGGCACCTTCCGGGAAGCGGCTCTGAAGATCCTCGACATGCCCGTAGAATCGCGGATCGAGATCGATCAGACGCAGACGATTCGCCTCCGCATCGACAGGGACCATCCGCTCATCCTCGGTCAGCGTATACGCATCGGACCAGAGGGTCAGCAGATCGTTCGTCGTCTTGACGGGAGCGAATCGCTCGCGGGAGACGAGGATCGCTTCCGCCCCCTCGAAGCATTCGATCGCCGAGCCCATCGCGGTCTCCAACTGGTAGCAACGCGGACTCGCGGGATCCCGCGGTGCGACCCGCTTCTCGTTCCGCATCACGGGCAACGGCAAGCCCGCATCCGTCTTCCCGAGTTCGTGATCGAGGGCATCCAGATCCAGCCAGAGGTTGTTCGTATTGAAGAAATGATGGCGTTCGACGTCCTGGAAGGACTCCAGATCCTCTTCGGGGCATTGGGCGACCTCCCGAAGCATGAGCCGCCCGTCGCGTCGCGCGAGATGTCCGCCCTTCCTGTCCGACTCGGTCCGCTCCGCGACTTCCATCGCGAAGGGAATCCCGTTCCTGGCGACCCACCCCAGGATCCGAAGATCCAGGACCGCCCCCAGATTGTCGGCATTCGAAACGAACGCGTACCGGATCCCGTGCGACCGCAGGATCTCGAGCATCCCCGAACTCACGAGGGCGATGTAGAGATCCCCGTGACCGGGCGGACACCAGGCAAGCGAATCATCCTCCGGCCACTCGACCGGAGCCCAGGTTTCCGCATCGATCCGGGGCACCTTGTGCTGCACGAAGTCGAGGGGAATCTCCTTCGCGAGATCGGGATAGGCCGCGAGTGCGGCCAGGGAATCCGCTCGCGTCCGGTAGCTGTTCATCAGGACCAGTGGAAGATCCACATGCCATCGTGATCGCTGCCACAGGATCTGCCGGGCGATCAGATCGAGGAACGTGACGCCCGGACGGATCGGCAGGAGGCTCTTCGCCCTGGAAAGACCCATGCTGGTCCCGAGCCCGCCATTCAGCTTGATCACGGCGGTCTTCGAAACCGCATCGCGCCCCGCCTCCTCGTACTCCGCGAGTCCCGCCAGATCCGCCACCGAGTCGACGGGTTCGATCGAATCCTCGGGAATCGTCGTCGCCCCACCCGACGAGACGAATTCGACCGCACGCAGGAATTCGCGCGTGGCGATCTCCGGCAGACCCGCTTCGCGCATCCTCCCGGCAAACCTCTCGAGCCCCTTCTCGTCCACGATCCTCTCCGTCCGTTTCCGTCCTGCGTGGCCGCTCGTCGGCCCGACCCTGCGCTCCCGCTTCGGCCCCGGGGCCGTCGCGTCCCGTCGGGCCAGGCCCGATCCGAAACGCCGTGCGACGGGACATGGCCCTGCACCACGAACGCGAAGCCCGAATAGGTTAGCATCCACATCCTTCGAACCGGGGGATGCCGATGGGCGGAAGAAGGATCCGCATCGATGACCTGGCCCGACCACGGCTCAGCCAGGGCCAGAAAGCCGCGCTCGCCCATGGCGAATCGGTCGACGTCGACCTGACGAGGAAGGCGGTGCTCTCGGCCGCGATCGAACGGACCGGCCTCGATGATTTCGGCCCGGACGATTTCCAGGAACGCCTCGACCTCTGGCTCTCCGAGGTGGACGAAGATCCGGATCGCACCGGCCTCGGCCGACTGATCCACTTCAACGACTGCGTTCGTCATGCGGCCACGCGCCTTCGTATCCGGAATCTCCTTCGCGAACATCCGGAGATCAGGGACCTGGAGATCGAACGACCGATCATCGTCATCGGCCTGCCGCGCTCGGGCACGACCCATCTCGTGAACCTGATCGCTGCCGATCAACGCCTGCGTTCCATGCCGCTCTGGGAAGGGCAGGAACCGGTTCCCGACCCCCGCGAAGCACCGGACGCGGACGGGATCGACCCTCGTTGGAAGCGTTGCGATGCGATCTGGCAGCAGATGAAGGCCAATACGCCCCTCCTCGCGGCCATGCACCCGATGGAGCCGGACCACATCCACGAAGAACTCGAGCTGCTGCTACCCGACTTCACGAGCTACAACCTCGAGTGGGTCGCCCGCGTCCCGAAATGGCGCGACTACTATCTTGCCCACGATCAGACGCCCCACTACCAGGGAGCCCTCCTCGACGGCCTCAAGATCCTTCAATGGTTCAAGCCCCGGGAGCGATGGATCCTGAAGTGCCCCCAACACCTCGAACAGATCGGCCCCTTGATGGCGACCTTTCCCGACGCCACGATCGTCGTCACCCATCGCGACCCGGTCTCGGTCATCCAATCGGCGGCGACCATGCTCGCCTACGGTGCACGCATGAGCTATCGCACCCCGGATCCCGAGTGGTACCTCGAATACTGGCATGACCGCGTTCGTCGACTGCTCGAGGCTTCCGTTCGCGACAGGGCCCTGCTCCCACCCGAGCGGACGGTCGACGTGCTCTTCCACGAATTCATGGCCGACGACAGGGCGACGGTCGAGGAGATCTACGAGCGGGCGGGCCTTCCGATGACGAACGAAGCCCGGGAGCAGATCCGACACTACGTCGAGACGCATCCGCGAGGACGGGACGGACAGGTCGTGTACGACCTCGAAGCGGATTTCGGCGTCACGGGTGACGAACTCCGAAGGGATTTCGATTTCTACTTCGACCGGTTCGAGATTCGTCGGGAAGTCGGCTGATCGGATGCCCGCGGCGGCGGGCAGGGATGCCGAGACATCGGTGAACCCACACGATGCCCGCCGCCACTCAGCACCTCGCGCGCAGAGCGGGAACGGCCCGTGGCGGAAGCTTTCCCGAGTCCAGGAACCATTGGAAGAGATCCCTCAAGGTTTCGACCGGGTCGCGCCAGACGATGCCGAGTTCGCGAACGCACTTCGAATCCTCCATCGGACGAACCCGGGTCGCGATCTCGACCCCCTCCCCCGTCATGGGCATTCGCCGCCCCGAGAGTCGGCCGATCCCATCCATCGATCGCGCGACCGCACGCAAGAGCCAGCCCGGAGCCGAGATCCGCGGAATACGGGCTCCAGTGGCCTCTTCGAGCATTCGAGTGAACTCGTCCCAGTCGAGGAAGTGCCCCCCCGCGACGACCCGGCCACGCGTTCGATCTTCCAGCAGACGCACGATGAGTTCCGCCAGATCCCGGACATCCACCATCTGATTGCCGCCTTCGCTTCGAAGCGTTCCGCGAAGGAAGCTTCGGTAGGCCTTGACCGACTCGCTCATCCCCGGATCGTCGGGACCGACGCAACCCGAGGGATAGACGATGCCGACCGGCGCCCCCTCCGCCTGGCGAGCGCGCACCCAACGATCGCATTCCGCTTTCGAACGGCCATAATGCGTGCGGCTCCGTCCAATCGGGGAAGCATCGTTCATCGGGCGCCTGGGGTCGAAAATGGCGAGCATGCTCGAAACGAAGATCGTCTCGAGACCCCGTTCGACAGCGCCGCCGACGACCGTCTCCGTACCGAGCCGATTCCCGCGAAAATCGCGCGTCCCCGACGTGACCGAAACCATGGCGGCGGCATGAAGAACCGCGTCGCAGCCGTCGAAGGCGCGGGCGACGGCAACCGCATCGGTCATCTCGCCGACGATGAAATCATCCGTCCGGAGACCGAGCGGTCCCAGGACCCGCTCCGCCTTCCCACCATCGCGGACGAGGGCACGAACTCCATGTCCCCCGGCCACGAGGCGCCGGGCCACATGATGGCCGATGAATCCCGTCGCGCCCGTCACGAGGACTTTCATGAGGTTCCAACGATGCGACAGGCGAGCGACCCCGGCAAGTTCGTCGAACCCGGAGGTCGCGGCGGCCACCGCGGCCGCGGCCATCCCATCCACAGGACGATTCCGTATCCTCCGAGCATCGGCATCGCACCCGATCTCCGGCGATCCGGTCTCCGGCGCTCCGGCGTCGGGGCGCCGACCATCCGGACGCGCGCAAGGAGTTGCCCCGATTGAGTCATCAAGTCCTTCGACCGGGAACGATCCTGCGACTGCTCGGCCTTTTCTCGTTCGTGGTCCTTCTCGTTCGAAACGCTCCGGCCGAGGAGGTCTCGGCGGCGAAGCCCACTGCGCGTCCCTACCCGACGACGGAAACCCGGGAACCCTGTGCCGAATACACGCCGCTCCGTCGTCCCTTTTTCGGAGACACCCATGTCCATACGGCCCGATCCCAGGACGCTTCGACCCAGGACACGCGGACGAGCCCCGCCGAGGCCTATCGATTCGCCCAGGGCAGCCCACTCGGAATCCAACCCTTCGATTCCGAAGGCCGTGCCCTGCGAACGGTCCAGCTCGCTCGCCCCCTCGATTTCGCCGTCGTCACCGATCACGCCAACCAGATCGGGGAGGTCCACATCTGCCGGACGCCCGGCGCCGCCGGACATGATTCCCTCGTCTGCCGCCTCTACCGGAACTTCCCACGCGTCGCCTTCTTCTTGATGAACGCCCGGTATTCGCTTTGGCAGACGCGCTGGGGATTCTGCGGCGAGAACAACGAAATCTGCCTCGCAGCAGCGGGCATCGTCTGGAGGGAACATCAGGAAGCCGCCGAAGAGGCCTATGACCGCAGTGCACGCTGTGGGTTCACGAGTTTCGTCGGCTACGAATGGACCGCCGCGGTCGAAGGCGCGGGCCACCTGCACCGAAACGTGATCTTTCGCAACGAGCGGGTTCCGGAGCTGCCGATCAGCGTCATGGAGACCGGACCGATGGCGATCCATCTCTGGCGGCGCCTGGACGCAGAATGCCGGGACGCGATCCCCGGCTGCGAAGCGCTCACCATTCCCCACAACTCGAACTGGAGCAAGGGCTCGGCCTTCACGTCGGCCGTCGAGCTCGGTGCGGAGATCACGAAGGAGGAAGCCGCGATCCGCGCGCGCTACGACCGACTCGTCGAGATCATGCAGCACAAGGGCGAATCGGAATGCGCCCTGGTCCCCGGCGTGACCGACGAGGGATGCGGTTTCGAGAAAGCCCCCAATCCGCACGACAAACGCTTCGGCTCCGGCGGCCAGACGCCCGAAGCGATCAATTTCGCGCGCGACGCACTCGAGCGGGGAATCGCTCTCGCACCCGGGTTGGGCACGAATCCCCTCAAGTTCGGCCTGATCGGCAGCACCGACACCCACCTCGGTACCCCGGGGCTGGTGATGGAACGTGGTTTCCAGGGCCATGGGGGCGCCGGCAAGCCGGGATCCGAAGGTCTCGAACCGGGCTTCAAGGACCTGACCTCCCTCAATCCGGGCGGGCTGGCCGTACTCTGGGCCGAAGAGAACAGCCGCGACGCGCTCTTCGAAGCGATGCTTCGCAAGGAAGCCTATGCGACGAGCGGAACGCGACCCACCCTGCGATTCTTCGGGGGCTGGGACTATCCGCCGGATGCATGCGAGCGGCGCGATCGGGTCCGGCTGGGCTATGCGAAGGGCGTCCCGATGGGCGGCGATCTTCCGGCCCGCACGAGGCAGGACGGGGCGCCGACCTTCCTCGTTGCCGCCACACGGGATCCCCATCCGAACGGCTCGGACCTGCAGCGGATCGAGATCGTGAAGGGCTGGGTCGAGGCGGGCCAACGCCGCGAAATCGTCCTCACGGTCGCGGGCGGACCCAACGATGCGGACGTCGATCTCTCGACCTGTGAACGCCGGGGTGCCGGGAAGACGGATCTCTGCACGGTCTGGAGCGATCCGGATTTCGATCCGGATCAGCGCGCTTTCTACTACGCCCGACTGCTCGAGAATCCGAGCTGCCGCTGGACCCGATGGGCATGCGTCGATGCGGGGGTGGACTGCGCCGATCCCGCGACCGTTCCCGCGGAATTCGAGGCCTGCTGTACCGGAGAGCTGCCTCCGACGATCCAGGAGCGCGCCTGGAGTTCCCCGATCTGGTATGAGCCCGAAGAGCATTGAGCCCGACCCGCGAGGCTGCGGATCGGTTCCGAGCCGATCGGATCAAGGAACGGCTACGGCCGCCCCTTCGGCCTCGCTCGCGGGAATGCGCACGAGGAACAGGAGCACGCCGCCCAATCCGATCAAGCCCATCTGGACGAGAAAGGTCGCCTGATAGTTCCCGGTCGACGCCAGCAGGACCTGGCTCAGGGCCGACGCGGCGGCGATCAAGGGAATCGTGACGAGTCCGCCCAGACCGGATGCACGGCCGAAATTGGCACGACCGAAGCAGCGTCCGATCGCCACGCCCTGGAGCGGCATCGCGCCCCCGATCCCGAGACCGTAGATCGCTCCGGTCACGACGAAGGCCGCATACCCGGGCCCCGCATGGAAGCTGAACCACATCAGCATGTTCGCGAGGACCACCAGCGCCATCGCCGGCCTGATCGGCGCGACGTCCGCCAATCCTCCGATCACGATCTTCCCGAGCAACGAGAAGGGGATCATCGCCAGGAAGAAGACATTCGCCTGCTGCCCCGTGAATCCGAGATCCTTGCCGAAAGGAACGAGGAGCGGCGTGAGCACGATCGGCGAGGTCAGGATCAGTCCGAATCCGATGGCCAGCATCCAGAGACGCGGATCGCGCGCGAGTTCGGCCGTGTCGCGCAGGGGAATCCCCGGATCCGTTTCCGGTTCGGGTCCCTCCGGATCGGGATGCGCTTCACCATCGGGACGCTGACCGACTTCCTCCGGTCGACTGATCACGAATCCCCAGAAGACGGGCAGCCCCAGCAGGAGGGTTCCTGCACCGAATACCATGACGGCCGTTCGCCAACCCTCGGACCCGATCAGGTACTCGGCGAGCACCGGCGCCGGATAGCTGGCCAGCGTCGCCCCCGCGACCGCCATGCCGATCGCGATGCCCCGGCGCTTCTCGAACCACTGCGCGATCAACGCCATCGAAGGCATGATCCCGAAAAGAGCCGCGCCGAGCGCGATGACACCGCAGAAGAGCAGGCCCGCCTGCCAGAGTTCCGTCGTCCGTGAAAGCAGGATGAGCCCGGCACCGGCCAGCAGCACGCCGACCACCATCATCGAACGAGCCCGACCGCGATCGAGCCAGGCGCCCGAGAAGGGCCCGAGCAGGCCCATCACCAGGAACGAGATCGACACGCCATAGCCGATCGTCGCGCGGGAAACCCCGAAATCCACGCTGACCGGATCGACGAAGTTCCCGAAGGCCGAGAGCGTGATCGCACCGGAGAGGGAATTGGCGATGAACCCGACGCCGACCATCCGCCAGCCGAGGAAGGAGCGGGCCGCAGCCGCCTCGCCCGCCTCGACCTGTTCGCTCACGCCAATCGCCATCCGATCTCCGGGTCCGCGGGTCGCGCAGGGAAGCACGTCACCCGGTGACTGTCGTGTCCTGTTCCGGAACTTCGCCCGCATTCGATCGTACCTACGGGCCGCTCGCCGCGAATGGATCCGGCGTGCACGAAAGGCGCCGAACCTCCGGAACAGGACACTAGACCATCTGGCGCGAATCAACCGGATCGTCGCGCCGGGACCTGAAGAGGCGCCCTGTCGACGCTCCCCGCCCGCGCCCGGACCGGAATCTCCTTCCCCGGCGCCCTCCGGTGCTCATTCGCAACCTGCTAGAATCCGCCTTCGGGGATGCCTCCCGATCCGTCGAAGGAGAATCCACGATGAGCACGGCGCGAAACCATGGAAATCGGACATCGGGCCTCGACATGATGGCCCTGGTCCCGGATTTCTTCGAGAGGTATTTCGCCTTCTTCCGCCCCGGACACCAGGAGGGTGTCGTCCCCTCCCGGATCAAGGAACTCGCGCGGCTCAAGATCGCGGCGATCAACGAATGCGACACCTGACTCTTCGCACGCTACGCGTCGGCGACGCGTCAAGGCCTGGACGAGGAGACGGTGGCCCAGATCCATCTTCCCGAGAACGAACGCAGACTCGAGCCACGGGATGCGCTCGCCGTTCGCTATGCGGAAAAGATGGCAGCGGACTTCCGATCGGTCGATGCGTCTTTTCTCGGTGAACTTCGGGAACATTTCAGCGACGCTGAGATCGTCGAACTCGGCCTCATGATCGGGCAGTATCTCGCCCTCGGCCGGATGCTCGTCATCACGGGCAACCACAAAGCCGCCTGCGAAATCTACGTTCCCGACGTCTGAGCGCGAACCGTTTCCATCAGATCGGGCAGGAACTGCACCGTGAAATTCCCGATCTCCCCGATCTCGGGATGCGCCTCGCGCATCGCGATGAATTTCAGCTCGAGGATGATCGCATAGCGGACGACCGCGAAGAGTTCGAACCAGGCCATTCCCTCGACGGCTCGACCCGTGAGTTCGGACCATCGACGATAGACGTCTGCGGGCTCGGGCAGACCGGGCAGGCGTGCGACGCCCAAGCCCTCGCTGTTGCAGCGATCGACCCAGATCCACCAGCCGAGATCCGTCCGCGGATCCGAGACGTTGGCCATTTCCCAGTCGAGGATCGCGACCGGTGCCAGCTCCCGGAAGATCACGTTGCCGACCCGCGCGTCACCCCAGCAGAACGCCGGTTCGGCATCGGTCGGGATCGTCGTCTGGAGCAGCTGCCACCCTTCGGAGATCAGCGGATCCGCCGTCGCCCGCAGTTCGGGCTTGAAGAGCGAATCGAAGGTCCGGATCTCCTGCGCGAGAATCGGTTCGCCCGCCGCGGCCCGCGGAAGACGGCTGAAATCGTGCTTTTCGAGATCGATCCGATGGATCGCCGCGACGACGTCGAGCCCGTTCCGCCACATCGTTTCACGATCCGCCGCCGACAGCTCGTCCTTCACCCAGCCCGCCATGTGGAAGGGCGGATTGTCCGGCGGAATCCGCCCGTCACAGAAGCCCATCACGTAGAAATCGCTCCCCACGATCGAAGGATCCGCCTCGTAGCCGACGAGCGGCGGTGCCGGCAGGCCTTCCTCCGCCAGGATCGTCATCATCTGGAACTGCATCAGGAGATCGTGCTTCTCGAAGACCTGACTCGCGGGCGGCGCCATCCGGAAGACGAGCTTCTCGGCATGGCCCCCCGACCAGGTCGTATCGAGAATCAAGGTCACACTGCTTTCCCCACTGGCCTTGGGAAACTGCAGGTCCCGGATGGCAAGTCCCTTGCGATCGGGCCATCGATCCCTCAACCAACCTTCGATGCCCGATCGGATCTCGTCGAGATCGCCGATGTCCTGTTCTGCCATGCCCGTACTCCGATCGAATCGTCCATCGGACGACGTGTCGGCGGAGATCCGCCTCGCCTGCTCGATCCTAGCGGGTCCCACGAATCGCAGGCCAACCCGGACTCGAGCAGTCCGGCCCGACGCAGCCCGTATCCGATCCCCTGGATTGCAGGACCCGCCCCGGGTCGGGCGGGTCCCCACATCGGAAAACCGGCTCCCGCCTCCAGCCGCGCCTCAGCCCCCCCTCAGAAGGGAATCTCGTCGTCGTCGGTGGGCGGTGGCGGCTCGTCACCGAGGGTCCCATCCGAAGATCCCGCTGCGCCGGTCTCGGGCGCTGCCGCGCGGGTTTCCCCGACCCGGTCGACAGACCAGACCTCGAGGCTGTTGAAGAAACGGACCTCGCCCTTGGGACTGGTCCATTCCCGGCCTCGCAGGCTGAATTCGACGCTGACCTCCTCCCCCGGCGAGAATCCGTCGAGCGCCTCGCAACGGTCCCCCGTCAGCTGGAACATCACGTACTGCGGATAGCGCGAGGCACCGTCGAGTTCGAGCACGAATTCGCGCTTGCGGAATCGCTGGGTCACCTGTGCCGCGTCGAAGATCGCATGGATCCGACCCTGGGTCTGCATGTTCATTCTTCTGCCCTTCCTTCGGGCCGCACGTTAGCGCGACTGCGCGTGGGTGGGCGCACGAAGGCGGCAGAAATCCGCGGGTCCGAAGGGGGACAGCCGGAAGGAGGGCATGGACGCCGGGGCGCCAGCGACGCAGGTCGGACCGCCGCCGTCGGAGACCCGGCTCAGCTCGAACGGGTCCGATCGGCGCGTCGACACCCGGCGAGCAGCATGAGCCCGAGCCCCGAAAGAAGCGCCGTGCCCGGCTCGGGAATGGCCGAAGCAGACGGAGGAAGAAGCGGCGCGTTGCTGCCGAACTGGGTCAGGAAGGATTCCGTCGTGCCCGCACCGATCGTCCGGCTCCATTGGAAAGCGACGGTGAAGTCGCCCGGAGCGAAGGGCAATCCGGAATTGTCGAGGTTGTCGACGTTGCGATCCGTCAGATCCCGGAGCACCCGGTTCCAGCCGGTCACCCGGTAGGCGTCCGCTCCATAGGCGATGATGGGCGCCGAATCGGTCCCGTCGAGGACACTGATCTCGATCGCGCTGGCATTCGGGACGAGTGTCGCCGTGTCCGCGCCAAAAGAGTTCCCGACATCGAGATCCGTGTAGTGGAAGATGTCGATGGTGAGATCGCTGATCCCCGTGTTCGTGATGCGAAGGTTCTGGAAGAGATTTCCCATTCCGACGCCGGTATCGAGGACCTCGAGGTCGAGGGCCGCGCTGAAAAGACCGGCCGCCCCCGGATCGGCCCAGTCGAGACGGCCGAGGGATCCGACGTAGCTCTCGGCGTCCGGCGCAGCGAATGCCGTTTCCCGTCCGTCGCCCGAGACACGGAAGAACCACCAGGATTCCCAGGTGAGGTCACCCGTGGCGGCGCCGACGAACTGGGTATCGACGGTATTGCCCCGGGTGGTGTTGAAGTCGTTCGTGTATCCGAAGGTGACGCTGCCATCGACGATCGTGCCGATCGCCATCGACGGAAGCGGAGAGAGGAAGAGCAGGACGGCGGCGAGGGAGAGAAGCCCTCCTTCTTTCCGTCGGATCCGTCGGATTCGGTCGTGTCCAGGCGTCGAGATCATGTCATGGCTCCAGACCCATCGGGTCAAGGAGCGATTTCGGCGCTCAGGGCTTCAGACTGTAGGGAGAATCCGGCAAAACCCCGAACATGCCCGAATGCGACACGCGTCCTGCGACGAAGCTGCGGATCGCATGCCGGTCATCCGCCGACGCGCCAGCGAGCGGCTATTCCCGCCGCAAGCAGTCGCTCTGGAGCCAGTCGATCACCCGCCTCGTCAGCGCGATCCTCTGGCCCGAATAGGCATGATCCGCCTCCTCGAAGATCGTCGTCGCGAGCGACCGGGCATCGGCCGCCCTCAAGGCTTCGGCCAGAGGCTCGTGGTGGAGTGTGGCCGGCGTCACACGATCACGCCCCCCGGCAATCAGCAGCACGTCCTTCCGGGCGAGCGCCGACGCATGCGTCGTCGTGTCGAAGCGGTCTGCGTTCCGAACGAGTTCGGCGACCAGGGCAGCCCCGCCCGGCCCCCGGATCGGTCCGGACCATCCCTCGAGTGTCTTCTCGAAACCGGCGGCCCTCTCCGGCAGGCTCTCGATCGTCCGCGCCATCGCTCCGAGATTCGCCCCGGACATCGAAACGACACACCCCACGCGATCGAGATCGGCGCCAGCGACGAGGGCCGCGAATCCCCCCATGCTGTGCCCGACCAGAGCGATCCGGGCCGGATCGATCCGATGCGCCGCCGCAAAGGCCGGTCGGGTGATCGCCTCGACCACCGCCTCGACGTCTTCGAGGACATGGACGAAGGAGAAGGTCCCTCCGCTTCCCCAGGCGCCTCGGTAGTGGAAGAACACGACATTCCAACCGGCGCGTCGAATCGCCTGGGCGAGATCGAGATTCCGTTCGTTGCCGGGAAAGCCGTGCAGCAGCACGACCGTCGGATGCGGACCGGGCCCCTGGGCTTCGTAGACGATCGCGTTGAGCCCCGCATCCGCGACGCGGAAGACGGTCTCCGCCAGGCGGGGCGGATGCGCTTCATCGAATCGGGGCGGATCCGTCGAGACGGGATCGAATCCGGTCGGGACATCCGCATCCGGAGAGCCGACTCGAAGCGAAGCGCATCCCGCGAATCCGATGAGGACGGCGAAAGCGACGAGCAGCCGAAGAGTACGGGTCGAGGAGGACGGCGCCATCCGGTCAGGATAGAACGATTCGGGAGATCCGTCGTGGAAGAAGTAGAATCCGCACTGCCCCGATTTCCGCCGCGGCGCACGAGAAGGAGTTCCACGCAATGGCAGGACCGCTCGACGGAGTCCGGATCATCGACGTCAGCGAGGTCATCTCGGGTCCCCTCGCCGTCATGATGCTGGCCGAGCAGGGCGCCGAC
>DRKE01000054.1 GCA_011051925.1 Deltaproteobacteria bacterium | reverse complement strand
GCTCCGGGCAGACCGCTTCCATCGAGGGTCGCCCCACCGACGGAGTACTCCCATCCGGAAAGGGAGTCGTTCGTCAGTCGCCACCAATCCCCCGCATAGTTCCTGGTCGTTTCTCCGGAAACGTTCACGGCACGGATTTCGAGTCGGGGCTCTTCGCCGCTCACGAAACCGAATGGCTGCCCCAGCCAGGTGAAGGCACCGATGCCACAGGCCGTCTGGAAGCGTGGCGTATTCCCGCTCACTTCGAATCGACTGGGAGCGAACCGACCGACGATGGCCGACTCGGTTCCGGTGATATCCCCCGTACCGAGATAGTCCCCATCGGCCACGCTCGCCGAGAGCCGGATCGCACCGACTTCATCGAAGCTGAGGGATGTCCCCTCGAAGGTGCCGTCCGGATCGACGGCGCTGAAGGCATCCCCGTTTCCGATCTCGCCATCGTCCGAGGTCCCGTTTCTTCCACCGGCGGGCGCCACCAGGGTCGAAGACCGGAGCCGGATGCCTTCGGCGCTGGCCTCGCGACCGTAGCTCGGCGTCCGATCCCCCTCCGCATCGCGCGCTTCGACACGTACCGAGAAGGGCTCTCCGGCCCGAACGAAGATCGGCCCGCTCGGACTGGCGCTCCCGGGATTGGGATTCCCCGACGCACTCTCGACCTCCAGCACCACCAGATCCGCGGGACGGGAGACGAATCCTCCGGTTGATCCGCGTATCGGGATCGGTCCGGAATCGTCGAGTGCATGGATCGAGAGCCGTCCGACGTCCTTGTAGCGGACGATGACCGATGCACGGCCGGCGTCGAAGACGAGCGGCTGAGGCGTCGAACCCGCCTCGCTCGATGCGACGGGAACCGAGTCGATCGTCGGAACGAGTGGCGCCGTCGCGGGATCTTCGTGCTCGACCCAGAAGCGGATCGGTCGTTCGCCGTCATAGGTCTCGATCATGCCGCATTCCGGATCGGTCGCCGTCGTTCCGTAGGCAGCCAGATGAAGCGCGAAGGAGACACCGGCGGTCTGGGTGGAGATCGGGTCATCGATCGGATCGGGTGGCGGATCCGGAAGAGCCGACGCAGTCAGGGTCAAGCCGCTCGGATGGAAGACCAGCCTCCCTTCGCTGTCGTCATCGCGCAGGACTGGGATCCGATCGACGAGAGTCACCGTTTCCCGCTGCGCACGGTCTCCATCGTCGTCGCCATGGTCATCGTCATCGTCTGCATCGCCTTCATCATCGTCGTCGTCATCGTCATCCTCGTCCTCATCCTCGTCATCGTCATCATCATCATCCTCATCCTCGTCCTCGTCCTCGTCATCATCGTCATCCTCATCCTCGTCCTCGTCGTCGTCATCGTCAACGTCATCGTCATCGTCATCATCGTCGTCATCATCGTCGTCATCGTCGTCATCATCGTCGTCATCATCGTCGTCGTCATCATCGTCGTCGCCGTCGCCTTGATCCGCATGGTCATCGTCATCCACACGGGAGGCCACCAGTCTGAGCCGGTCGGGCCGCTCGTAGACATCGATGTCGATCGACGAGACGCCATGGACGTGGAGCAGCGAAAAACCCGCCATGCCCCGATCGCCCGGAGCGAAGGTGTACGCCGCCAGGCCGTCCCCGGACGTCGCATCCCGGAAGGTTCCACGATTGCCGTCTCGGGGTGCCCAGTCCCCGGTCCCGGTCTGCGTATCGAGCACGACGGTCCCCGAGTAGCCGACCAGCGGAAGGCCCGAGCCATCCACGATCCGGACGTCGATCGGTTCGGGCGTACAGGGCACCGCGACTCCGTCGTGATCGATCACGACATGGCCGGTTTCGGCAAAGCAACCCGATCCCGCCTCGAGCCTCGCCTCGCGAGCCCCGACGTAGGAGTCCCCGAAGCTGTCGAGGACGTGCAGCCGGAAGTAGCGTCCGGCGGTCGGATCGAAGGAGAAGGATTGGAGCGCCGATCCCCGATCGGGTGAGAATACGTAGTCAGGCCCGACCGGATCCCCCAGGAGTTCGAGCTGCCTCGCCCCGACGTAGGAGTCCCCATGATTGTTGAGCGTCCGGAATCGAACTCCGACCATGCCATCCACCCGATCTTCGGGATCAAGGACGTAGACATGGGGCCCGACATCGCTCCCGGGCTCGAAGGTGTAGGCATGGCGAAGGGCCGGCCCCAGAACGCGGAACTCCCGCATGCCCGTGTAGTAGTCGCCGTGGTTGCGGATGGTCTTCAGGCGGACAGCCATGACGTCGACGGGACGATCCTCGAGATCGAGTTCGAACTCCTCGCCTTCCGAACCCATTGCGGCCTCGAAGGTATGACTCGCTCCACGCGAAGGACCGAGAATCTCGAGTTCTCCGAGGCCCGTGTAGTGATCACCGTGGTTCCGGATACTGCGAAAACGGACGGCCATGACCCCCTCGGGCTGATCCTCTGGATCGAGCAGGAAGGTCTCCCCGCCGTCCTCCTCCCGTGCTACGAAGGTATGACTCGCGCGAACCGATTCCCCGATGAGCTCGAGCTCGGCCATCCCCGTGTAGTCGTCGCCATGATTCGTCAACGTGCGCAGCCGAAGCGCCGTGACACCCGAAAAGGGACCGACGCTGTAGTCCTGTGGACCGGACGCCTCTTCCGCCAGGAAGGTCGTGCCTCCTCCGGGAGCAGGAACCGATTGCCAGACCGCCCCTCCTCTCTGGACTTCGATCTCGAAGGTCCGCACCGATCGGGAGCTTCCATAGTTGTAGATCCGAAGAACCCGAAGATTGATCGCATCCCCGGCGACACCGTCATCGTCCGTGTCGAATTCGAAGACGAGTTCGTTCGCCTGTCTGTCGCTGAGCCAGCGCGTCCGGAGATCACCATCATGGATGTTCCGTCCCGCCCACCTCGTCGCGTTGAGTTCACGATCGACCCGACGAAGCACCGCCCCCTCGTGCAGGAGCGCGAAATTGAAATCCGGCTCGCCCGCCGTGCTCCCGGGCACTTCGAGCGGCGTCCAATCGGGCCGATCCCGGGTCATGACCTCGATCTGGAAGAGCTTGACCGAGCGCGATGAGCCGTAGTTGTAGAGATTGATCCGCTCGATCGTGAAGAGATCGTCTTCGTCTCCGGCAAGCCCGCTCAGCCCGTCCTCATCCAGATCGAATTCGAAGTCGAGTTCGTTGTTCGAATGGTCGCTGAGCCATCGGCTTCGGGGATCGCCATCATGGATGTTCCGGGCCGCCCAGTTGCTGGCGTTCAGCTCGTCCGCGATCCGAACGAGATTCGCGCCCTCCCAATCGAGCAGGAAATCGAAGTCCGGCGTTCCAGCGGCGCTTCCAGGCACCTCGAGCTTCCGCCAGCCGATCGAATCGAGCGTCTGGACCTCGACCTGGAAAAGCCGGACGGAGCGCGGACTTCCGTAGTTCTTGATCTGGATCCGTTCGATCGTGAAGAGATCGTCGTCGTCGCCTTCCCGACCGCTCGTTCCATCGAAGTCCGTATCGAACTCGAAATCGAGTTCGTTGTTCGCCCGATCGCTCAGCCAGATCGACTTGTCACTTCCGTCGTGCAGGTTCGCGGCGGCCCAGTTCGTCTCATTCAGTTCCCGATCGATCCGCGTGAGCCTTCCGCCTTCATCGGCCATCATGAAGTTGAAATCCGGATCGCCTGCCTCCGTACCCGGCACGGCGACACGCGACCACGAGCGACCGTCCCGGGTGACATGGAGCTGGAATCGGCTGATGGAACGGCTCCCGCCGTAGTTGTGGAGGCGGATCTCACGAAGTCCGACCGGGTCCCCCGTCTCGCCATTCCAATCCGTATCGAAGGCGTACCGGAGCGTGTTGACGTTGTGGTCGTTGAGCCAGCGACTTCGCAGGCTTCCGTCATTCAGGTTCTGGGCGGCCCAGTTCGTCGCGTTGAGTTCGTCATCGATTCCCGCGAGACGGGCCCCCTGACTCCAATGGAGATGATCGATCGGGCCACTGGGCGAGGGATCCGCCGGAATGGGCGTCCATCCCGCAGTCCCGGTATCGGCCGCGAGACGCGCGTCGTCGGTCACGAGGAGAGAGAAGCTCCCGATCGAGCGGCTGCTGCCGTAGTTCTCGAGGGTGAAAGCCGTGAAGCAGGACGGGGAGTCGGTCGCACCCAGGCGGTAGATCAGATCGTTGATCGGGTCGCTGGAGAGCCAACGACTGTCCGCGTCCTCATCCGTC
>DRKE01000053.1 GCA_011051925.1 Deltaproteobacteria bacterium | reverse complement strand
TCTAGGTGGACACGGATGTGCTCCGCGACCATCGGGCAGACTTCCTTGAAGACCTGTCGACCGTTCTGCCGGAAGAGCAGCTCATGGGGATCCCGCTCGCCCTCCTCGCATCGATTGAGGAACCCTGCGTCGTTGCGGATGTTGTTGGAGAATTTCGTGGCGAGGCGTGTTCCCAGGACTTCCCAGGCCTCTCCCTCTCCGGCATGTTCCTCGGATTCGAGGACGACCGCGGTACAGGCATCACCGAAGATGAAATGGAATTCGCGCAATTCGAAGTTGTTGTGCCCGGACGTGATTTCCGGATTCAGCACGAGAACCCGGCGTGCGTGTCCGGCCTTGATCGCATCGACCGCATTCTGGATGGCGAAGGTCGCCGAGGAACAGGCCACGTTCATGTCATAGGCGAACCCACCGGCACCGAGAGCCTCCTGGACCTCGATGGCGATCGCCGGATATGCGCGTTCGAGATTCGAACAACCGACGATGACCGCATCGAGATCCGCCCCTTCGCGCCCCGCCTGCTCGAGCGCCCCGCGCGCTGCGACCATGCAGATCTCTGCCTGGATCGAAAGCTCGTCTTCCCGTCGAAGCGGAAGCCGCGGGCGAAGACGCTCCGGGTCGAGAACCCCGGTCTTGTCCATCATGTACCGGTGTCCGATTCCGGAAGCCCGGAGAATGAACTTCTCGGACGGCATGTCGCGTTCTTCCCGTTCACCCCTCTCGATCTCTTCACGATGCTCGGCATTCCATCTTTCGTTCGCCTTGCCGAGCGACGCGACGAGTTCCGCATTCGTCACCGAATCCGGTGGAGTAAAGAGACCTGTTCCCGTGATCAGGGTGCGCCCCACTCGTCTTCTCCTCTCCCTTTCCGTTCGTGTCGTTTCATTCTCTTCGGTCTTCGCTCTTCGCTTCGCCTTCCCGATCCTGCCTCTTCGCCACGATGATCCTCCGTGAGGGCGGCAAGCGTTCCGGATCGAAGAACGCCGGACAAGGCGGTCTAGGCGTCCGGCGAGCCGGGTGTGGCACGAACGTGCGCGACGGTTCGTCCCGGCGCGATCGTGGACAGCGCGGCTCGCGTCTCGGCTCCGGCGGGGATCGGATCGAGGTGCAGGACCGGCCCTGCCTCGTTCACACGAATCTCGTTCTTCTCTCCCAGGACAGCCTCTTCGATCTTCTTCTCGCCCAGGAGTGTACCGTTTCGACTGCCGAGATCCTCGATCCGCCACAGATCCCCGTCACGATACACGCGCGCGTGCCTTCTCGAGACGAGCGGGTCATAGAACCGGACGCGGCAGTCGGCGCCCCGCCCGATGTAGAAATCATCGAGAAAGACCATCGCCTCCTCGTTCCCCCCGCCATCCTTCCAGCGGATGACCATCGCGCCGCCTCCCTCTTCTCCTCCGACCATGGTGGGCATGTCCGCGATATCGGGTTCGGCTCGGCGCGCGGCCTCGAGATCCCGGGCGTCCCGAACGATCCCGCTTCGACCGATGTCGAACATCCACGCGAGCACGACCACGCCGGGAAGCAGGGCGACGGCCCCGATCACGATCCAACGCAGCAACCAGATCGGCACGCCGAAAAGGGGGGCGAGTTCGACCGCCCCCTGCGAGAGCCCCCAGACCGCGACGAGATAGACACCCGTCGTCCGAAAGACCCGACGACGCTGGGCTTCTGTCACGAGATGCTTCAGTCCACCGCTCAATCGTCTTCCTCCGTCTCGCGGATGGGGCTTCTCGGGGGAGTCTATCAATCCCGTACATGCTTGGGCACCTCGTTCAGCCGATGATGCCCTCCCTGCGAAGCGCCGCCTGGGGTGATTCGAGCCGACGCTGGGATCCGCCCCACCCGACGATTCCGCCGAATAGCACCGTCACGCAGAAGGTTCCCAGAACGAGCAGGAGCAGATCCCACAGCGGCGGCGCGAAGGGAAGGTCGAAGACGAACGTGATCGTGGCCCAGGCCGCCGCCAGCGAAAGAAGCCCTCCCGTCAACGACGCGAGGCCCGCGAGGACGAGCGTTTCGGTCACCGCAATCCGCGTCAGGGTCGAGCGCGACGCGCCGAGGACGCGCAACAACAGCATTTCGCGAATCCGCTCCCGGCGTCCGGCCAGCGAAGCCGCGATCAGGATCGCGATCCCCGTCGCCAGCGTGAAAGAGGACAGCAGCTGGATCGCGATGTCGATCTGCCCGAGCATCGCGTCCAGGGATCGGAGGATCAAGGTGGCATCGAGCGCCGACACGTTCGGAAAGCGGCCCAGGAGATCCCGCTGCATCTCGGCTCTTGCGGATTCGTCCGCGAGACGACTGAGCAGCACCGTCGTCTGGGGTGCTTCCTCGAGCGCCCAGGGAGGGAAGACCACGAAGAAATTCGTCGCCATCCGCCCCCAGTCGACCCGACGCAGACTCGCCACGACGCTCTCGACCGGGACACCCTGGATCTGCCACCCGAGTCGATCTCCGACGCCGACATCCAGGGTCTTCGCGAGTTGCTGTTCGACCGAAACGGGAACGGGCCCGGCAACCGGCTCCCCACCCGTCTTCCACCAGGTTCCCGCCACGAGCTCCTCCGTATCCCGCAGCGAATCGGAGTAGGTCAGTCGGTATTCCCGCTGGAGCGCCCAGCGCAACTCGCCGGGAAGATCTGGCTCGGCCAGCCAGTCGCTTCGCGACTTCCCGGCGATCCCCGAAAGCCGGGCCGAAACCAGGGGGGCTTCGTCGACGACCCGGGCGCCATGATCGCGGAGGAAGTCGCGCATCTCTTCGAGCTGGTCCTTCTGGACGTCGAAGAGGACGAAATTCGGACGGTCGGGGCGCGTGTCGATCGCCATCGAGGTCAGGATGTTCGACTGGACCGAATGAACGGTCGCGACGACGAAGAGCGCGAACCCGATCGCGATCGTGGTCGCCAGCGTGTGATTCCGCGGTCGGGAGAGATTGGCGATCGCCTGCCGCGCCCAATAGGCGAAGGAACGGGGAGGGAAACGACGAAGCAGCCGGATCAGCAGACGAGCCGAAAGACCGAGGAAAGCGACCGCCGCGACGAGACCCGCCGCGAAGGCCAGCCCGACCCTCGGCTCTCCGGCCTGCCAGATCGAAACGGCGACGAGACTCGCGACGACGACCCCGCCGAGGACGGCATTCCGGAGGGTCCAACGACGGGTCTGCGGATCGAAATCGTGGCGCAACGCGCTCTGGGGCGAAACGGAAGCCAGCTCCGAGATCGGCCCCATCGCGCAGAGAAGCGTCGCCCAGATGCTCAGGCCGAGACCCGTCGCGATGCCCGGCCATCCGATCCGCAGATCGACCTCGACGGGCAGGAGATCCCCGAAGACGGCGGGCAGGATCCAGAGCAGGGGCAGGCACAGAAGCAGGCCGAGGACGCCCGCCAGCAGGCCCAATGCCAGGGCAAGCAGGGCATGGATCGCGACGACCTCCCGCGGCGACGCCCCGATCGATCGCAACAACGCGACGGCCGGGAGCTTCTCCCGGACGAAGACCCGAACGCCCGCCGCGACGCCGACGCTCCCCAGCATCAGTGCTGCGATCCCCACCAGGCCGAGATAGCGGGTCAGCACGTCGAAGGCCCCGGTCATGTCCTCCCGATAGCCTCGCACGGTCTGGACCCGGACATGCGCTTCATCGAGCGCCTCGCCGTTCTCTTCGAGCCAGGGCCCGACGACTCCCTCCGGCAGCTTCAGATAGCGCAGATGGGTGACGAGACTTCCCTCGCGAACCAGATCGAGTCGCTCGAGGTCGCGCATACGGAGAAAGACCCGGGGCGCGATCTCCATCTGCAGGCCGAAGCGGCCTGGCGCCTTCTCGACCGCGGCCGCGACCTCGAAGGATTCCCCCCCGATCCGCAATCGATCTCCGATCGCGAGATCGAGCTGCACGAGCAGGGCCGAGTCCACGTAGACGCGGCCCTCGCCACGGTCGAAATCCCTCCAACGCCCGGCTGGCTCGGTCCAGACTTCGCCGTAGAGCGGATACGTCCCCTCGATCGCGAGCAGATCCACGAGCCGACTCCTGCCGGAGCGCTCGGCCAGGGCCATCGACCCGAGCCGGACGATCCGGGTCGGCTCGGCGAGCGCTCGGGCTTCGAGCGACTCCAGCATCCGGGCGACCCCGGGCCCCGGAAGATCGCGGCTCTCGAGTCGGAGATCGGCACCGAGCATCTCCTTCGAACGCAGATCGACCGCTCTCTCGACCGCTTCGCCCAGGGCGTCGAGCCCGACGACGACGGCGATCCCCACGGCCATGCAGCTCGCATAGAAGGCGAAGCGGCCCCGGGCGGCACGGAGTTCCCTCCACGACATGGCCACGACGAAGCGGAGCTTCACGTCGGGTGCCCGGGCTCTTCGATCCGCGCGATGCGTCCGCCGGAGAGATGCACGATCCGATGTGCCCGGCGGGCGAGTTCGAGGTCGTGCGTCACGACGACCAATGTCGTTCCGTGCTGCTCGTTCAATTCGAAGAGCAGATCGACGATCTCTTCGCCCGTCTCGCGATCGAGATTGCCCGTCGGCTCATCGGCGAAGAGGACGGCGGGCTCGTTCGCGAAAGCCCGGGCAACCCCGACGCGCTGTTGTTCGCCCCCCGAGAGCTGTGCCGGATGGTGGTCGAAACGAGCACCCAACCCGACGCGGTCGAGCAGCCCCTTCGCGATCGCTTCCGCTTCGGCCGGACGGGGCGCCCTCTCACGCGGCAACAACTCCAGGGGAACCAGTACGTTCTCGAGGGCCGTCAGCGTCGGAAGCAGATGGAAGCCCTGGAACACGAAGCCGATCCGATCGGCTCGAAGCGCCGCCCGTGCGTCCTCGTCGAGATCCTCCAGATCCACCCCGGCGAGGCGGACCGTCCCGCTGCTCGGCCGATCGAGTCCTGCCAGGAGCCCCAGCAACGTCGTCTTGCCACTCCCGGAAGGTCCGAGGACGACGACGACCTCGCCCTCCTCGACGTCGAGATCGACACCGTCGAGGACCGTCAAGACCGGTTCGGGGAGAGGCTCGCCGTCTCGACCGGTTCCACCGATCGCACGGGAGTAGCGTTGCGTGAGATTGCGAGCGACGATCATGCGCGATGCGGAGACCAATTCGAACCAGTTCCCGAAGGCCGGGCATCCGGGGTTGCGGGGCGGCGCGCCGGATACGGTACTGCCTGCTGGTCCTGGGCGCATCGTGCTGCGCAGCGGTCCTGCTGGCCTGCACGGCGGAAGAGCGGGATGACGGACCGGCCGTCCCCGTCCGGCCTGCGATCGCGCGATCCGTGACGCCGGACACTGTCGATGCAGAAGCCCGAAAACCCGGCGGAAACCGGGAAGACCCACCCCGCGTCGACGAGGCCGCGCCCCGACCCACGATCGTCTTTCTGGGGACGAGTCTCACGGCGGGCCATGGGCTGCCCGAAAGCGAGGCCTTCCCCGCGCTGATCCAGGATCGGATCGACGCGCTCGGACTCGACTATCGCGTGGTGAATGCCGGCGTGAGTGGTGACACCTCGGCCGGCGGCCTTCGCCGCATCGATTGGCTCTTGCGCCTGCCGATCGCGGTTCTCGTTCTCGAACTCGGCGCCAACGACATGCTTCGTGGACTGAGTCCCGCCCGGCTTCGGACGAACCTCGAAACGATCCTCGACCGCACTCTCGAAGCCCATCCGAATGTCCGCTTCGTGATCGCCGGCATGCGAGCCGCACCGAATCTCGGCGAGGACTACACGCGCGAATTCGACGCGATCTACCCGGAGCTCGCTGCCCGCTATTCGGCGGCCCTGGTCCCCTTCCTGCTCGAGGACGTCGCAGCACGCCGCCGGCTGAACCAGGCCGACGGCATCCATCCGACCGCCGAGGGCCACGAGCTGATCGCGGACCGGCTCTGGCGGACATTGCGACCGATCCTGATGGATGAGGCCCGATCGCAGAGGGGGCTTCCCGATCCGGAGGGGCCCCGCCTCGCCGGCCCTCGATCAGCGATTCGGCTCGACGACGACCTTCCCCGTCACCTTGCGGTCGAGTAGCGCACGAAGCGCCTGCGGTGCCTGTTCGAGGGGATAGCGCTCCGAGACATAGGGATTGAGCCGACCCTCGGCGGCCATCCGGTCGAGATCCCGCACGATCTCGTCCCGGAGTCCGGGCTGGCGCGAGACCATCGCCCCATAGAAGACGCCGATGACCTGACAACTCTTCAGCAACGTCAGATTGAGCGGCAGGCGGGGAATCCCCGCCGTGAATCCGATCACCAGGAAACGTCCATGCCAGGCGATCGCGCGCAACGCCGCCTCGGCATAGTCCCCTCCGATGCAGTCGTAGATGACGTCGACGCCCTGCCCCTCGGTCAATTCCTTCGCCCGATTCTTCAGGTCCTCGGTCGAATAGTTGATCGTCTCGTCCGCGCCCCGATCGCGACAGACGGCCAGCTTCTCGGCACTCGAGGCAGCAGCGATCACCCGCGCGCCGAGGGTCTTGCCGAGTTCGACCGCCGCGAGCCCGACGTTTCCGGCGGCACCGAGGACGAGAAGGGTCTCCCCTGGCTGCAATCCACCCCGGTACTTCAGGCCGTAGTAGCCCGTCCCATAGGCGTAGAGAATGCCGGTCGACTCCGCGAAACCCAGATTGTCGGGCAGCTTTCGCGTGGCGCTCTCCTTGACCTTCACCTTCTCCGCGAAGCCGCCGACCAGCATCGTGCTTCCGATCACGCGTTCCCCGACCCGGAACTTCTCGACACCCGGTCCCAGCTCTGCCACGACGCCGGCGACCTCCCCTCCCGGGATGAACGGAAGGGGCGCCTTGAACTGGTACTTGTCCTCGATCATCAACGCGTCGGGAAACGTGACCGTCGCGGCCCGCGCCTCGATCACGAGTTCTCCCTCACCCGGGACGGGATCCTCGATCTCTTCGAGCACGAGTTTCTCGGGAGGTCCGAATTCCTTGCAGACGATCGCTCTCACGGCAGTTTCTCCATCGGGGTTCCGGTCGATCCGAAGATCTTCCCGGAGGATTCTAGCAGCCCGGCGCCGCCTCACTCGGCCCCCTTTTCTGGGATAGCCTCTGGTCCCCGGCCAGTCCCTTCCGTCTGGCGGCCACGCTATCGAACCGACCGCCGTCGTCCCGGACATCCGGGACCGCGACCGATCGGCCTCCTGGAGGAATCATGACGACAGGCTCCACCGCATCCGTCACGAACGCCCACGAACTCGACCAATGGATCGAACGTGAAGGCATCCGTCACTTCAAGATCGGGATCTTCGACATCGACGGCGTCTTCCGCGGGAAATACGTGAATCGGGAAAAGTTCCGATCCGCCGTGGCGAAGGGTTTCGGGTTCTGCGATGTCGTCTTCGGTTGGGACAGTCATGACGAACTCTACCAGGACGGCATCGAGGTTTCGGGATGGCATACGGGCTATCGGGATGCTTCCGTCCGCCTCGACCTTTCGACGCTCCGCCGGATTCCCTTCGAAGAGGACACCCTCCTGCTGATCGGCCGTTTCGAAGAACCCTACGCCCGGGTATGCCCCCGCTCCGTACTCGCCCGGACGATCGAAAAGGCCGACGCGATGGGATTCGAGGTCGATGCGGCCTTCGAATACGAATTCTTCCTCTTCGATGAGACGCCCGACAGCATCCGGAAGAAGGGCTACCGGGACCTCCAACCCTTCACCCCCGGCATGTTCGGCTACTCGATCCTGCGCAACTCCGTCCACGCCGAGCTCTATCACGAGCTGATCGACGAGATGGATGCCTTCGACTGTCCCCTCGAGGCGCTGCATACGGAGACCGGACCGGGCGTCATCGAGGCGGCCATCCGACACGCGCGCGGGCTCGACGCCGCGGACCGGGCTGCCCTCTTCAAGACCTTCACCAAGGTCTTCGCCCAGCGGGCCGGCTTGATGGCCACCTTCATGGCGAAATGGAGCAATGACTACCCCGGCCAGAGCGGCCATCTCCATCTTTCGCTTCGCGACAAGTCCTCCGGCCAGAATGCCTTCCACGCCGAGGGAGAGCCCTTCGACATGAGCCAGACGATGCGCCAGTTCGTCGCAGGCCAGGTCCGCTACATGCCCGAGCTGCTCGCGATGGTCTGTTCCACGATCAACAGCTACCGCCGGCTCGTCCCCGGGATGTGGGCGCCCACCGCTTCGAACTGGGGTGTCGAGAATCGCACCACCGCGGTCCGCGTCATTCCCGGCGGCCCGAACGGCCAGCGAAGCGAGTACCGCGTCGCTCCGGCCGATGCGAACCCCCATCTCGCGGAGGCCGCGGCCCTCGCATCGGGGCTTCGCGGCATCGAAGAAAGCCTCGAACTCCCGGATCCCGTCCTCGGCAACGGCTACGAAGACCCGGAATCCCTCCGGCATCCGCTGCCCTCGAGCCTGCGCGAGGCGAGTGACCGCCTCCGTGCCTCCGAGATGGCCCGCGCCGTCTTCGGCGACACCTTCGTCGAACACTACGCCGGGACGCGAGATTGGGAGGACCGGGAATGTCGAAAGACCGTGACCGATTGGGACCTCGCGCGCTATTTCGAGATCATCTGAACGTCTCCCAGGAGCGACCCGTGAGCGACTTGCCCCCCGTCGGCGATTTCAACTACCCGGCCAGCTATCGGATCGGAGCCGGACGCGTCCGCGAGCTGGCCTCCGCCTGTCTCGAGCTCGGGATCGAACGCCCGCTCGTCGTGACCGACCCGGGAATCCTCGGGCTCGATTGGTTCGGGCCGATCCTCCCTCGACTCGAAGCGGAGGGACTCGCTCCCCGCGTCTTCTCGGAGATCGAGACGAATCCCGCCAGCTCGCATGTGGAGGCAGGACTCGCGTCCGCCGCCGAGCACGGGGCCGACGGTTGTCTGCTGATCGGCGGTGGATCCGCGATGGACGTCGGCAAATGCATCGCCCTGCTCGCTCGGAATCCCGGCCGGATCCTCGACTACGAGGACGTGGGAGACAACTGGAAACGGGCGGACGGAGATCGGATCCTGCCCTCGATCGCCGTCCCCACGACCGCGGGAACGGGCTCGGAAGTCGGACGGGCCGCCGTCATTCTCGACCCGAGCGAGCACAGCAAGAAGATCATCTTCCATCCCCGGATGCAGCCCGACCTCGTGATCGCCGACCCCGACCTCACGCTCGGGCTGCCGCCAGGACTCACCGCCGCGACGGGAATGGACGCCCTCGCCCACTGCTTCGAGGCCTGGTGTGCCCCCGCCTATCATCCGATGGCAGACGGCATCGCGCTCGAAGGCATGCGCCTCATCTCCGAGAACCTGGTACGAGCCTTCGAGGATGGCCACGACAGGACCGCGAGGACCCATCTCCTGATGGCCGCCTCGATGGGGGCCACGGCCTTCCAGAAGGGCCTGGGGCTCATCCACGCCCTTTCCCATCCCGTCGGTGGCCTGACCGGGCTCCATCATGGGACGGCCAACGCGATCTTCCAGCCCTATGTCATGGTGCACAATCGACCGGCCATTGAAGACCGGATGCCCCGACTGGCACGGATGCTCGATCTTCCGGGGGATCGCTTCGAAGACGTCCTCGATTGGACCCTGCGGCTGCGCTCGCGGCTCGAGCTGCCCCATACACTCGAGGGGATCGTCGACGAGTCGATGATCCCCGAGCTGGTCCCCATGGCGGCTGCCGATCCGTCCCTGTCGACGAACCCGAAGCCATGCGATCCGGACGACCTCGAACGCGTCCTCCGGAAATCCCTGGCAGGCCACCTCGAACCCTGATCGAGGGCGCGACCGCCCGAGAAGGATCCGTCGGCGCGCGAGGGAACCCGTTCCTACAGGCTCCCTACTCCTCCTGGAGACCCGGCTTGCCCGCCCTGCGAACCATTCCGGTCGCGATCGCGACCGAATCGGCCAGGTACTCGACGGCGATTCTCTCGTCGCGGCCATGGGCACCGTCCGCCTGGGAGACGTGGACCCGCTCCGGGACGAAGCGGATGATCTCGTCGACGATCCCCGTGAAATGCCGGGAGTCCGTCGCGCCGGAAATCAGGCCCGGCAGGACGATCGCCTGGGGATAGACCGATCGGATCGCCTCGGATGCGAGCGGAAAGGCGATCCCGTCGACCGGTGCCGGCTCGGGCGCCATTCCCCAGGTCGTCCCCTCGATCTCGATCTCGGGATCGTCGATCACCCGGGTCAGGTGCTCGATCACGTCTTCGGGCGTATCCCCGGGAAGCATCCGGACGTTGATCGTGGCCTGGGCCCGTTCGGGAATCACGTTGTCCTTGACGCCGCCCGAAACGAGCGTGACCGCAAAGGTCGTACGGACCAATGGCGCGCTGACCTGATCCTCGAGGAACGATTTCTTGACGAGCCCCCCCGTGAGCCAGAGATTCCGGAACGCGAATCGCCGACCGAGCGACACATGCGGGCTTGCCGCCTCGAGCATGTCACGCAGCGGACGGACGATCTTCGCCGGCATGGGATGATTCTCGACTCGTTCGATCGCCCGGGCGAGCTTCCCGATCGCCGTGTGCTTCGGCGGCATCGAAGAGTGCCCGCTGACGCCATGGGCCGTGAGTTGGACGGTGTAGTACGACTTCTCCGCGGTGATGACGAGGGCGGTCGTGGCCTCGGGCAGGAGCGGATGACCATCCAGGATGAGCCCGCCCTCATCGAAGAGGAAGGCCGGGTGGATCCCGAGACTCCGGAATCGCTCCGCGACCGCGACCGCGCCATGTTGCCCTCCGATCTCCTCGTCATGTCCCAGAGAGAGATAGATCGTTCGTTCCGGCGTGAATCCCCCGGCCAGCAACGACTCGATCGCCTCCAGCCAGAAGATCACCCCCGATTTCACGTCGAGCGCGCCACGCCCCCAGACGAAACCGTCCACGATCTCCCCCGCGAAGGGCGGGTGGGTCCAGGCCTCGACCGCCGCCCCCTCGACCGGGACGACGTCCAGATGCGCCATGAAGAGAGCCGGGGCCAGATCCGGGTTCGTTCCCTTCCACTCGAACAGGAGGGTGTGCTCATTGATCCGCTCGAGGTCGAGGGTGGCATGCGTGCGGGGATAGAGATCCCGCAGATAGGCCGCGAAGGCCACGAAGGGCTCCGGATCGAACTCGGCAGGATCCTCGGGGCTCACGGTCTCGAAGCGGATCGCGCCCGCGAGGCGCTCGGCGATCTCCTCCGAACGCGGCGAAGCCAGCGCCGTCCCGCCTCCTCCGAACAGCAGACCGATCATGATCGAAAGCGCGAGCTTTCCTCCGGACCTTCGTTGCCTCGACTCTCGCATCCATTCCTCCTGCCCATCGTTTCGATTCGCCGCTCGATCCCGGCTTCCAGAACCTATCAATGTCCGATCGCGGTTGCCGGTCCTGCAATTCCCCGGAATCCCGCCCAGCCCCGCCTGCTCGCCTCCTCTTCGCCGAACCGGATCAGAAGCGGAAGGTCCACTGGAGCTTGACCAACGGTGCCGTACGCCCGGCCTCGATCCCGTCAGACGTATCGAGACCCTGGTTCAGGACCAGGAAGAGTTCACGTCCGTCTTCGATGATCCACCGGAAGCGGCTGTTGATCGCGATCGAATCCGACAGATTGTCGAACTGGATCAGCGTGATCCACGAGATGTCGGGAGTGAACAGGAAACTGAGGCGCGCACGCAAGAGATGGATCAACTCGTCGCCGTTCGGCAAGCGGATGTCATCGAGCTGATACACGATCCCAGCCTGGACGAATTTCGAGAACCGGAACGACGTGTCCGCACTCAAACGCGTCCGCGTGCCATCGAAGAAGGTACCGTACCTGAGCGAGAGTTCTCCGCTCATCCAGCGATTCGAGCTGGCCGTGAAACGGACCGCCCCCTCGTCGAAATTGTAGCGGCCGAGCGGAATATCCAGGTTCGAGAAGGCGGTTTCGACGAACTCGTACCGGTGTCGATACTGGAAGCGGATCGCGTCCCCGACCGGCGTCGCCGCATCGATCGCCGTCCAGGTGAGTTCGCCGGTTTCGACGGTTCGCGAAAGGTCGGTCACGAGGCGGGCCTCGACCCGCGTATCGACGGTCTGGAAGAGATCCTGATCCGGACGCCAACGGCGACGCAGATCCCCCTTGAAATCCCGGATGCCGACGCGGTTGGCGAAACCGAGTGCGGGATTGAAGTCGTCGTCGAAGATCCGGGCGGAGAACTCCCAGCGATGGCGATCGTTCGGATAGGCGATCGTCGCGCCATAGGCGAGACCGTTCCCCTCGATCGCGTCCGCGGGCACGTCCGGTCCGGAATCCGGGTCACTGAAGCTGCCCTGCAACCATGCCGTCGCGTTGAATGTCTTGCTGCCCAGGAAGCTCGTGTTCCGGTAGGAGACATCGCCTCCGACGACCGCGTTGTTTCCCGACCCAGAAGGATCGCCGTGGGTCGCAATGACTCCGATCGTCGACTCCCCGAAATTCGCGGCCATTCTCGCGACGAGTACGTTCTGCTGGTCGACCCGATCGTGCTCGTCGAGCACGACGTCCAGGATCCCGATCTTGAAACGGCCGATCCGGCCGGTGACCTTCCCGCCCGCCGTGATGCCCTCGGGATCTCCCTCGTCGTTCAGTCCGATCCGTCGCGAGAAGAACGGACGTCCGTTCTGGTCGAGATCCGCGAAGCGGAAGATCAAGGCGTCCTGAAGGAAGAAATCACGCTTCTCCGGAAAGAAGAGTGCAAAGCGGGACAGGTTCACCTGCCTTTCATCGACCTCGGACTCACCGAAATCCGTGTTGACCGTGAGTGCGGTCGTCACGGAAGGCGTGATCTTGTAGAAGACGTCCAGACTCGGATCGAACCGCGTGTAGTGGCGCCGATCGCCGGAATCCGGCGGGTCGCTCGCGTCGTCGACCCTCCTGAGCGTCCCGGATGGAACGACCTGAAGTCCGAGTGCCTGCCGGATGTCGCGCATTCCGACCAGGTTTCCCGCCCGACCCATCGCTGTCAGGAATCGTTCACGAACCGGATCCGACCAGCGGTCGATCTCGTTTCGCCGGCGGATCCCCCGAGCCATGTTGAATCCCCAGACGTCCTGATCGGGATCGAAGTTGATCGTCGCGTAGGGAAGAGCGATTTCGACGATCCAACCCTCGGAATCGATCGAGGTCTTCGCATACCATCGACCATCCCAGCTCGACTCGAAGGATCCGCCCTCGAGCAGTGCGTCCCGTCGGACGCCGTTGGCGTTCACCTGGAAGAAGTAGCCGTTCTGCCGATCGAGAAAGGGATCGATCGTGAACCCGAAGCGATCATCGAAGCGTGTGTCTCCGTCACGCGCCATCGTGTAGGCGACGATCTCCTCGGGATTC